>CAJQNJ010000217.1 GCA_905479685.1 uncultured Acidimicrobiales bacterium | reverse complement strand
TTCAAGAGGGAATCGGTCGCGGCATGGGAGAACAAGACTTCGCCGCCCTCGTGGCGAAAGCCTACGAAGAGTCCGGACAGTCGATCGAGTCCGAGAATCGCGAAGTCGACGACGGCCTCAGCTGATCGTTTGACCACCGGGAGCGATCGGTTCGCTCAGGTCGAGGCCGTCCGACACCTCTGTCGCCGTGACTCGACTAGCTACCGATTTCGGCGGCGCCGAGTCCGGCGTCGGACGTGTCGAGCAGTTCCCGATGCCCGATGTCGAGCGTCTTCAGCCACCGTTGCTGACCCGACGTCAAGGCGATGAAGAAGCCCAGCTCGACCAGTTCGGGCGCCGTGAACTCGCGGTCGAGTCGAGCCCAGACCTCGTCGGTCGCAAGGGCAGCGTCCCACACGACCGAATCGGTGTAGGCCAACGCCGCCTTCTCGCGTTCGCTGTAGCGGTTAGAGGATTCGTACATCAACAGGTCGCGGTAGTGATCCTCGGCAACACCAGCGTCTTCTGATCGCTGGGCGGCGCAATATCCGCACTTCACCGAGGTGGTCACATAGACGCGACACAGTTCTTTCAGTTCATGCTCCACGACACCGTCGACGAACGTCTCCATCCAGGCAGCCGTGAACGTCTTGAGGACCGCGGGGACATGGGCACGCAGGGCTTGGCTTTCGGGGCGTGGCGTGCCGACGGCAGCCGCGCGTTCCAAGATCGCGGTGATCTCGGGATCGGTGATGCTGTTCAAATCGGGATAAGGAATTCTCGCCATTGGGCCTCCGCTGTCTGCCACTCACGATACTTACAGACGCTTGGGCACGTCAGGGACTTGTTGCAGCCAAGCGAGTCTCGGGAAGTCGGATCGAACCGGCGAGAACCGCAGCCGCAGCGCAGACGAGAAGGCTGACAGACGCCCGCAGTCCATGCTGAGCGAACAAATAGCCCGTGAGCAACGGTGCGAGCATCAGCGCAGAATCGCCGACGAGGCGGTACCGACCCAGACGTCGGCCCAGCGGGCCTCCCTCGCTGAGGTCGGCGAGCATCGTCCCCCCGACGTTTGCCGCCACCGATCCAATCGTGAGCAGCCCAACGCTCAGCCACCAACCCCAGACACCGAAATCGCCGGCGAATACGAAAAGTCCGATGAGCTGAAACGACAGGCCGGGAACGAGCGCAACCTTGCGGCCGTACCGGTCCGAGACCGCACCTGCGCTCAACGCTGATACGAATCGAATCGCTCCGCCGATTCCGAGCGCGAGGCCGACGGTTGCAGGCGTATAGCCGAGGTCACCCTCGCCAATGATCGGGATGAGCGTTTGCAGCACGGCGGCCCCGATGCCGAACTGCACAGCCGGGAGGGCATAGATGAGCCACAGCACGCGGGTTGGCACATCGGTTTCCGCTGACAGCCCCGACCGCTTGGCCTCCCGCCCCGACGACTCCACGGTTTTGGCCCGGAAGAACACTGGCGCGACGACAAGTGTCATCACGCCGCCCAGGAGGAGGATGATTCTCCAGTCGAGGAATACAGCGGCGAACCCGGCGATAAGAGGTCCCATCGCCTGCGCCGTGAGCAGCGCACCGCCATAGATCGAGACCGACATCCCCCTCGACGCACGCGGTGCTGAGGCAAAGAAGGCAACGGCTCCCGCTGCCGCCCATGCAGAACCCATGCCGAGGAGGACCGCGCCGATCAGCAACACGTACAGGTTAGGAGCGACCGCCATGACGCCAGCGGCGACACCGACCACCGACGCCGCCACTCCCAACATTCCTCCAACCGAAAAACGATCGGTGGCCGAACCTGCAGGAAGATCGACCAGCACGCGCCCCAGCCCGAACGAACCGACTACGGCGCTGAGGCCAAACGGGCCGAGGTCGAGGTCGCGCCCGATCGACGGCAGCAGCGGCGATCGCAGAAAGGCGACGAGGGTGATGAAGAACACACCCGTCGCAACGAGGACAGTGCCGGGCCGCAGCCGCGGCGGCTCCTCACCCACTCGTGGTCTGCGTCGATGAACGAACTGCGAGTGTTGGCTCCAGCAACGTGGTCGTTGGGGAGTCCTCGTCGCGGAGTATCGCTAGGAGAACCTCGGCCGCTTTCGCTCCCATGTGTCGGTATGCGACGTGCACCGCGGTCATGGCCGGTTGTACGAGATCGAGCATTGCCACGTCGTTGTATCCCGTGACAGCGATATCCGAACCGACCATCCTGCCAGCCGATCGCACTGCTCGGTAGACACCCAAACCGATCAAGTCGTTCGCGGCCACAATCGCCGTAATCGACGGCTCACGTTCCAACAATC
Source organism: uncultured Acidimicrobiales bacterium (assembly GCA_905479685.1). Lineage (GTDB taxonomy): Bacteria > Actinomycetota > Acidimicrobiia > Acidimicrobiales > SHLQ01 > SHLQ01. The sequence goes on along the minus strand of CAJQNJ010000217.1, from coordinate 8,679 downwards.
GTGCCGCCGCGGTTGCTCCCGGCTCGATCTGAAAGCCTGTGGCACCCTCCACGAGAAGCCGATACCCGTAGTCACGCATGAGACCTTCGAACGCGCGGCGGCGGTCGATACCGGTCGACATCTGATCCGGTCCAGCTATGTGCCCGATGTTCGTATGGCCCATCTCGACAAGATGATCGACCGCGAGCCGAATGCCGAGTTGATCGTCACCAATCACTGCTGGAATGTCGACGTTTTCCGTGAACCGATTGACGAGAACAGTGGGTGGCCCAGACTTCGCAAGTCGTTCGACGACTGGGTCGGCGAGTGTAGCGCTGGCCAGAATGAGCCCGTCGACATGCCGATCGGTGAGACTGCGAACCGCCTCGTCCTCGCGGTGGCTGGTGGACGCAGTGATGAGGACCGAGTACCCATCGGCGGCGAGCCCGGCTTCGATTCCGGCGACAATAGGGCCGAACAATGGATTCTCGAGGTCAGGAATGACGATACCGATCGAAAGCGTTTGGCTCGTGCGCAGACCGCGGGCGATCGGATCGGGTCGGTAGCCGAGCTTTTCGGCCTCCTCGAGAACACGTTTGACCGTCTCTGGCTTGACGACCGCACGAGTCGCCTCGTTCAATGCCCGAGACGCGGTCGAAACATGAACCTCGGCTGCCTGAGCAACATCGCGAAGTGTTACCCGGTCCACAACACCAAGCGTAGGCCGTCTTGACCGTTGATACAAAGGGGCTACAATCGTTTGCACCAGCCGCGGGAATGGCACACTCGACGAGGCTGAGCCCTCTTCGTGCAGTCACATTTGCATCGTTTGTTTCCACCGGCTATCGCAGGAGGAGAGCCACATGCCCACACAACTCGGTTTCGGTCCGAACGAGGACCCCTTCGTCGTGCAGGAGGGCGGGTTCTATCGGCGCTGGCTGTCGATGATCGACGATATCGATGACCTCAAAGCGGTCGTCGCCACCGTCGAGGGGACAACTCAGGAGAAGTGGGTGCCGGTATGGCGCAAGGCCGGAGCACGGTACGAGGCGCGTGGTGACGAGCTCGAGACGACCGGCGACCACGAGGCTGCTCGCCAGGCATACCTACAGGCGAAGTCCTTTTACGCGATCGGTCGGTTCCCCGGCGAAATCACCGATGTGAAGCGCGAGATCTCCAACGATTGTGCCCGCGCCTATCGAAAGGCATGTGCACATCTCGACCCGCCTCTCGAAGTCGTCGAGTTCGAACATGACGGAAAAACGATTCGAGCCCATTTCCGCGCTCCACAAGCTGATCAACCGTTGCCGGCCGTGCTCATCATGTGCGGAGCTGACGTCTTCAAGGAAGACCGCGGTTGGGCACAAGAGCTCTGCATCGAGAATGGGATGGTCGGACTGGTGATGGATGGTCCCGGTACGGGAGAGAATCCATTTCCGTGGGCTCCAGAATCGGTATCGGCGTGGGAGGCGGCGCTCGACTACCTGGCAGCTCGCCCCGAAGTCGATTCCGATCGAATCGGAGCGTTTGGGATAAGCCGCGGCGGCTACTCGGTCATGCAACTCGCAGGAACGGCTCCGGACAAGGTGAGCGCAGTCGTCGCCAACGCCGGACATCCGTTCGGGTACGTGATGGGCGACGACGAGCTCGAGGAGTTCGTAACCGTCCGCAACATCAGGTCCACGTGGAAGTTCGGTGAGCCTGACGGTCCACCATCGTTCGCCCCGACCTCGGTCGAGCAAGAGCGGGAGGGGTTCTCGCGCTGGGCCTTGTCCGAGCAGGGCCTACTCGACAAGATCACGATGCCCGTCTTCATGATCAACGGCAAGCTCGACCATCTGGCGCCGATCGGGAACATCTACTTCATGCTCGAGCATGGCCCCGCAACCGGCAAGGAAGCGCGGGTGTACGCCGACGGAGGCCATTGCGCGTTCAAGTACCAAGACGACTGGGCGCCAGCGTCCTTTGCGTGGCTGAAAGAAAAACTGACCGCGTGACCAAACGACGCTGATGGGTTACGTCTTTGGCGTCGCGTCCGCGTTCTTCTTTGCATCGAGCTCGATCTTGTTCAAGATCGGCCAACGATCACGGCCCAACGACGACGGACATCTGGTAGCGAACTTCCTCAATGCCACGATCTTCGGCATCATTGCGATGTTCGTCACCTGGCCGCCTTGGAATCGCGCAGGCGTCATCGCACTCGTCATCGGCGGGATCCTCGGAACCGTATTCGGACGATTCTCGATGTTGCGCGGCATTCGACTCATAGGGCCGACTCGCGCCAACACCTTTCAGACGGCCACACCGGTCACCGCCGCGATCGCGGGTTGGATCGCCCTCGGCGAGACAATCTCGCCACTCGAGGCCATCGGTGGTGCGCTTTCGATCTACGGACTGGTACGGATCGTGCGGGCGAGGAGCTCAGACACAGTGTCCGAACCGGTGCCGGTCAAGTTCTACCTCATCGCCTCTGGCGCTCCCATCTTCTTCGGCGTTGCCTTCGTGACACGAAAGTGGGGCCTCGAACGATTTCCCGGGTCCGTGACCGGCGCATTCATCGGGTCGGTTGCCGGGTTCTTCGTGTTGTCGGTGTGGGAGGCCACGCAGAGTCGACTCATGCCGATCTTCCGGAGAACGATCTCCGATCCTCCCTGGCCGTTCTTCGTGGCAGGGATCGTCACCGGAGCAGCACTCCTCACGCAGTTCCGGGCACTCGGACTCATCGACGCGTGGATCGTCGGCATCCTCGGCGGGATGACCGCGATCTTCACGCCGATCCTGAGCATCCTTTTTCTCAAGAACGAGGAACCCGTCACGCTGCAGCTGATCGCGAACATCGGCATCGTCTTCACCGGCGTGGCAATCATTGCAATCATCTAGAGCTGTCCGCGGATGTCGGGCGGAAGTCCCGACCTGTACTCGACTCGACGCTCACATGTGCCGGTCGAGGTAAGCGATGACGTGTGCGATCGCATCTCTCTGCATGTCGTCGACCGCGTAGGCACCATCGGCACCTCGCTCAGGGTAGATGTAGCCGTGCAACGGGTGGTCATAGGACACCCACTCGACGTCCTTGCCAGCTTCTTCCAGTAGCTCATAGGTGGTCCGAAAGATCCCTTGGAGGTGGTCGTCGTCTCGCCCCATGATGAGCAGTGGTGTTTCGATGCCGGCGATGCGTTTCGCTGCGACGTCGATGTCGATGCGACGTCGTACCTTTTCGGTCTCGGCCATCTGCATGTCCTCGATGTTGCGCATCTGCGTCTCTTCGTTCACGAAGGCCGTGTCGTCAGGGGTCAACGCGAGGTACTCGTGCGACGCGGGTTCGCAGCACACGCCGACCGCAGCGCCATGATATTCAGAGGTCAGCTTCAGGATCATCTCGCCGGCATGACTGACACCGACCAGGCCGACACGATCCGCATCGACGATGTCGAGCTGCTTGACGAAATCGATCGCCGCGATCTCGTCCTCGTATTCGAGCGGGCTGCGACTGAACATTTCGCGACCTTGTCGCATATCGCGCACCAGAGAACCACCATCGTTGTACCCGAGTTCGACCTCGGTGCGATAGCGAAGCCAGGCACACGCGTACCCGGCCTCGATCAAGGCGTCGAGGATGTAGCTGCGTTCGGCCAATACATTGCGGTGCCAGCGCATTGCATCGCCACCGTTGCCCGAACCGAGCAGGATGATCGGGAACGGGCCCTCACCTGGAGGCAGCCGCAACGCCATCGGCGCGTACAAGCCATCCCAGGTCTCGACGTACACGAAGTGCACCTCGGCATCGCCGATTCGTTCAGTCCTCACGATTGTGTCTTCAGGAACGTCAAACACTGATCCTCTTCTCCTAAGTTTCGCGTACTCCGAGTTGCTCGCACACCCAATCACGAATGACAGGGAACGATGCGAACGGAAGGTTGTTGACCCCATGGTTGCCGCCCTCGACCAGCACCAGCTCGGCTGGACCCGATGCCTCGTCGACCGTTCGTTTTCCGTGTTGCCATGGGACCAATGGGTCGCGCTCGCCGTGCACGATCAACAGCGGCGTCGTGATCTTTTCGGCGACGCCCTCCAATGTCATCAGAGCGGCGATCTCCAACGCTTCGGATTCACTCGATGCTCCCGAATAGTGGATGAACGCCTCACGGGTGACCTGCGGGATCAGATCCCAGCACTCGGCCCAGTCATACGGACCACAGTTGCCGACCGTCGCAGATATCCGGTGGTCGTTCGCAGCGGCCAGAGGTGCGTAGAACCCGCCGAGTGAAATTCCGAGGACGGCGATTCTCGTGTGGTCGAGCGCATCCTGTTGCTCGATCCAGTCGATCACCGAAGAGACAGCGACGTTGTAGTCGGGGCGAATGGTCGACCACCGACTCGCCTCACCCTGACCGGGTCCATCGATGCTGACGACCGCAAATCCCCGGGCGACCCAGGCCCCGCGTGCGGCGTGGCGGGTTTCCTTGGTCGAGTCGAGGCCGGGCAACAGGAGAACGACCGGTGCCGGACCCGCGGACGGGGTGGAGAGCAATCCCACGATACGAGCCTCGCCGCTACCGAGCTCGAATTTCGTGACGGCCGGCCGCATGTGGGGCAGCGCCTTGTCGTGAATCTTGAGCATCTTCGACAGACCGTGCTCGTGGAGGTCGTGATCGCGGATCGCGACGTGGTAGCCCACGTGATAGCAACTGCACGCAAGCAACCATGCGGTCGTCGCCGAGTCCATGTGGCCATCTGCGGCTAGCTGGTCGCCTCGTTGATCGTGAAGCTCTCCCGTGCGAAGCCATTCCTTGGCCCAATCATCCCACGTCTGGATTCGTTCGACCGTGCGAGCGAGTTCTCCGATGGGGATCCCTGACGTGAGAAAACGAGGCGTCCAGGTCTCCAACACCTCGCGAACCAGAGGGTCAGGATGGAGCAATGGAGCGAGATCTGATCGATGTGTTGCAGTCACGTTCCTCACCCCCGATCGCGTCAGGCCACAACCATACACAGTCGATTGCAGCACGATCGATTGCAGCACAATCGATTGCAGCACAGGCGACGCACAGGTGCTCGTCGGCAGGTCACAGCGGCTGAGCATCGACGTGGCGCCCCTCCCCAGGGGCGCTCAGAGCCCCAAGAGATCGGTGATGTCGTGCCCGAAGTCTTCGAGCACGATCATTGCCGCGTTCCGGCCGGGTGCACCCGTGATCGATCCACCCGGATGGGTGGTTCCTCCGGTCTGGTACAACCCGGGAATCGGCATCCGGTGCTGCGCCCATCCGGGAACGGGGCGATTCTGTCCCGAGTTCGCGGGAGTGCGATCGCCCCCGTGGAACGCGCCTCGGATCATGTGCGCGTTGTGGGTCTCGAGATCTTCGGGTGATCGCACGGTTCTGGCCACCACCTTGTCCGCGCTGAGATTTGAACAATGCCGCTGCACCAATTCGAAATAGCGATCGGCCATCACTTCCTTCTTGGTCTCCCAGGTTTCGCCGTCTCGCAGCTCGAAGGTCACCGCGGTCAGCAGCTTGACCGTGTGCAGATCGTCGATCGAGCGCGAGGTGTCCACGAGTGTGGGTGTCGCGACGAGGAGGCTGGGAACGTCGTCGAATGCAATGCCATCGTTGACGTCGCGCAGCATTCGCAGGAACTGGTCGGGCCAGCCGACGATCCCAGCCGACACTGCCGTCCGCCCACCGTCGGCCGTGTCGAATATGGGTGGTTCGGTCGTCGCCAGATAGGCGGCGTAGCCCGAGATGCCGACCTCGTAGGTATCGACACCGAACAAGAAGTCGTCGCCCCAAGCCGCGGCCGGAGCCATGTCGACGAGGTGCTTGACGTGAATCGTCGAGATGACACCCTTGCCCGCCATGTACCGGTCGCCTGCCGTCGTCTCGACCCCCACGCACCTGCCGTCCTGAAGAACGAGTTCGGCCACGGTCTGATTGCACTCGATCGTGACGTCATGATCCTCGAGATACCCGACCAGCGCGTCGACGAGCGTCCCCGAACCACCGACCGGGATCGACCAACTGTTCTTCTGCCGAGCAGCGATGAGCGAGTATGCCAACAGACCGGTTCCGGGGCGATCGATCGCCACGATGGTCTGAAACGTCATCCACAGAAGAAACGCCTGACAATGCCGATCCTCGAACTCGTGCATGATCACGTCGTACGCCGACATCATTCGTCGGCGACGCCACACCGAGGCCCTTGGGTGGGCGTCGAGCAGTTCCTCGGTCGACGGGCCGTATCCGATCGGCCGGAACCGGTCCTGGCCAAAGATCTGGCGAACGTCCGCCCATTCTTCGAGCATCCGGGAATAGGTGGCCGCGTCACGTTCGGAGAATCGAGCGAATTCGGCGATGGTGGCGTCGGCGTCGAGCGACATGGTGAAGTATTCGCCGTCGGGAAAGCAGACGTGGGCAACTGGATCGGGGTCGACATAGGACAGGCCGTACTTCGAGACCAACCCGAGCTCGTCGTCCTTGATCACCGGATTCACTCGGATCAGGGTGTGTCCGGTCGAGCATGTGTCGATGCCGACGCCGGGCATGAGCAGATCCTCGGTGGATGCGCCTCCGCCGGGAATTGGACGCGCGTCAAGAATGTGACACGAGTACCCCTCCCGAGCCAGATACGCCGCGGTGATCAGACTGTTGTGTCCTGCGCCGGCCACGATGAAGTCGGCGTCAGCCATGGTTGCTCCCTTGGTCAGATCGGTACATCGAGCGAACTCACTCGGCGAACTGCCTGATGAGGTGGCTCATCGCGTGAAATGTAGCGACAGTGACGTCTGCCCGCAAACGATTGCATTGAGGGGTGTGCGCCTTCTAGGCTCGCACCGTGATCATCGACAGCCATGCCCATGCCATTCCGCCCGCATTCATCGAATACCTGCGCAAGAAGGGTGCCGAAGTGGGCATCGAAACCAGCGAAACCGAGCGCGGGACGCGGGTGAGCTTCGGCGATCGGGTAACCGGCCCGATGGGAGCCAATCTGACCGATCTGGCGGCTCGGGTCGAATGGATGGACACCGCTGGCGTCGACATCCAGGTGATGGCCGGCTGGATCGACCTGACCGGGTACGAGATCGACGCCGTGCATGCGGTCGACTACAGCCGAGCGCACAACGATTCTCTCGCCGAGCACGCGGCCGAGTACGCCGATCGTTTCTGGACGATTGGCAGCGTCCCGCTCCAGGCTCCGCAGGCCGCAGCGAGCGAACTCGAACATCTCATGCAAAACGGTTTCAAAGGAATCGAGATCGCGACAACGGTCCGAGGGGCGGCCCTCGACATGGCCGGCCTCGATGCCGTGTGGGAAGTGGCCGAAGCTACCGGTGCGTTCATCCTGCTGCATCCAATGACCCCGCTCACCGGCGTCGACCTCGGGCGTTACTTCATGGACAATTCGGTCGGTCGCCCCGCCGAAACAACGATTACATTGGCGGGGCTCATCATGTCGGGTGTGTTCGAACGGTTCCCGAAGCTCAAGGTGTGCGCCGTCCACGGCGGCGGCTTCCTCCCCTTCCAGATCGGGCGCCTCGACCAGAGCTTTCACAAAGTTCCAAAGTTTGCCGCCACCCATATCTCCAAGCCGCCCAGTGAATACCTCCGTCAGATCTACATCGACACCGTGCTGAACAACCTCGATGTCTTGCGGTTCGTTGTCGACCTCGTCGGAGTCGACCAGGTGGTCATGGGCACCGACTACCCGTTCCCGATGGGTGATCTCGACCCGGTCACCACCATTCGGTCGATACCCGACATCACCGAATCCGACGCCGACAAGATTCTCGGAACCACACTTCATTCACTCTGCTGCTAGGCGCCTGACAATGCTGCTAAGCGCCTGACAATGCTGCTAGGCCCTTGACAATAAGGAACCCCCATGGCTCACGGATCAGACATCGACGGTTTCGTGACACTGGGACATTCCGATCTCGGCGGGTTCGGCGACGGTATGCAGATCGCGCGCAACGGCGACGCCCTGTACGTCGGGCACTCGGGCACGACTGGTATGGGAACCTCGATCCTCGACGTCTCGGACTTGAGTGCGCCCACCGTGGTCCGCCAGATCGAAGCCCCCGACGGCGGCCACAGTCACAAAGCGGTCTGGGCCGACGGAATGCTGTTGACCAACTCCGAGGGATTTCGAGGGGGCACGATAGATCGTCCTGGCATGACGATTTACGACACGACCGACCCGTTCGATCCTCGAGAGATCGGGTTCTGGGATTCGACTGGAAAGGGAGTGCACCGCATCTACTACCCCGGCGGTCAGTACGTCTATCTGTCGGCCACCCCCGCAGGATTTTCCGATCGAATCTGGAATGTCATCGATATCAGCGATCCCACCAACCCTGTTGAAGCTGGGCGGTGGTGGTGGCCCGGCATGGCAGACGACGAGGTCGCCGACTGGCCCGCCCATGAAGGACGCTCGGTGCACCATGCGCTGATCAGCGAGGATGGAAAACGCGCGTACATGGGCATGTGGGGTTCGGGAATGGTGATCCTCGACATCTCCGACATCTCGTCACCGTCGATGCTCTCGCATCTGACGTGGGACGTTGGCGGGCACACCCACACGTGCCTTCCACTAACGGGACGCAACCTGCTCGTGGTGACCGACGAGGCAGTCAAAGATGGTTGTGACGACGATCCCCACATGGTTCGGGTCATCGATATTCGTGACGACACCAACCCTGAGGTC
>CAJQNJ010000216.1 GCA_905479685.1 uncultured Acidimicrobiales bacterium | reverse complement strand
AGACATCGAAGGCACGGATCGAATACTGGCGTCGAAAATCACTTGGTGTGCCCACGCGGAACCGAAGGGGCGTTCCATCCGATGATGCACCGAGCACGAAGTACGGCGCGGGCTGGAACCGAAGGAGTCGCCACAACATTTCTTCGGCCTTTGTCTTGTCGGACAGATTGTCCTTCCAACGATGTGCGGTCGCGACAGAGACCGCGTTGACGAAGTCCCGGTAGGGACTCGTGAGCTCAGGCGGCCAGGCGCCACGGGTCGGTAGCGCATCTTTCAAGCGAAGCCGCGCCTCACCATCGAGTTCGGTCACCGCCGCGGGCATGTCCGAGAGCTCGATGTGGCCCACACTTCGTTCGTACAGATCCTGATATGCCTCGGGGGCCACCTCGAGAAACCAATCGGTGCGATCGCCGCGGCGTTCGGCCAAGAGACGATCGAAGACGTGCGCGGGTGAGACGTTGAACAAGATGTCAGAGCCGTACTTGCAGCTGATGAGATACACATGGTCGACGCGCAGGTCGGCAGGAATCTGGTCGTATCCGGGCGGACGTCCAGGTCCTTGCCACTCCACACGGTCAGGGACGCGCCCGCGTAAACCATCGGCGGATGCCAAGAATCGCTCGCCGTGCTCCCATGCGGTGGCGAACTCGGCGTCGGAGTCGCCGGCGGCCAACTCGTCAGCCAACAGGTCGTACTCGTCATCGCCGACATTGTGAAACCAATCCGGGCGAACCGAGAGTGCTCGATCGATGTTCGGGAAGCCGAGCATGGCGAGACCGGTGACGATCTCGGTGATCTTGGTTCGAGATGACGCCACGGGACCCTGGTTCAGTCTCGATAGAGCGGCGCGAACTGCAACTGGGCGCCGATCAGATCGTTGGGCAGGTCCGAAGCGGAATACACGTGGAGATGGGTGTAGACGTCGATGGCGATACCGGTCGTGTCGATCCACTCCACGACCGCATCGGCCCACCGCTCATCGAGAAGTGCCTTTCGCATGCGATCGCGGGCTTTGGGATCAAGACCCGTTGGCACCGATCGGGCGACGACCTCGAGCGCCAAGAGCCTCTGGAGAACGTCGATCGTCTCTGCGGCGTACACGGTCGGGGGTTCATCTCGCACGACCCCATAGGCGACTGAAGTCATGCGCCCCGAGTGCTGAATCGATCGCGGATGTCGGCTTCGGACCAAAAGCCTGCAAGTGGTTCGGTGGCTCCGCGAGATGCATAACTCCGGAGTCGTTGCACCCCAGCTGCGGTACCTGCCCCAGCGAGACCGAGATCATCTGCTGGATCGTCGAAGATCTCGATGGCGTCGAACAATGCCCACGGCCCGACCGCACGCATCGCTCGATCACCCTCACTCGACGGACGGGGCAGATGTGAGGTCAAGACGAGCAATCGTGTGTCGGGGTGTGTGGTCTTCAAGACGTTCGCTCGGCCCAACATCTTCCACAACGTGTCGGTGCGCATGAGTCCGGGACGGCTGCTCGTGAACGCGCCCGACATGTCGACGTAGTAGCGATACTCGCCGTCTTGATCGGCAATCTCGAAATTGAGTTGAAGCCCGGTTCCCTTCACCTTGACCTTCTCGGCGATGATCTCGAAGCCTGCGTCGTGCAAAACCTCCTTCGCGAGATCCTGGGCCTTCTTGCCCTCTTTGGTTGCGCGAGCCTGGAAGTGTTCGACTCGCTCATCGATGTTCTCTGGTACGTGAAGCAATGGCAATGGTTCATCTCCTTCTGATTCGACAGGCCGATGACGGCGGCGGGCCTGTTCTGCAGCGACCCGCTCGCGGGCCAATTCGACATAGTTGGGATCGAGGTCGAAGCCGATACCGGAGCGCGCGGTTCGCTCCGCTGCGACGACGGTTGACCCCGAGCCGAGGAACGGGTCGAGAACCACGTCGCCCTCGAAGGTGTAGAGATCGATCAGGCGTCGAGGAAGCTCGACGGGGAACGGCGCCGGATGACCAACTCGACGAGCGCTCTCGGGGTCGATGCGCCACACGTCGAGCGTGGCCTCCATGAACTCGTCCGCGCTGACGCTGCTCTTGTGTGGCAGGCCCTCACCCTCACGCTTGGCAGGCTTTTGTGCACGATCGAAGCGACCCTTGCTGGCGATGATCACACGCTCGGTGATGTCGCGTAGAACCGGGTTTGTCGCGGACCGGTACGATCCCCAGGCCAGAGAACCGGTCGCGCCCTCGGCCTTGTGCCAGATGATCTCGCCCCGCAACAAGAGCCCGAGGTCGTCCTGCAAGATGTTGATCACGTCGGCCGACAAGCTGCGGTACGGCTTGCGGCCGAGGTTCGCGACGTTCACGGCGATCCGACCGCCGGGCTCGAGCACTCGGACACACTCGGCGAACACGTCGCGGAGCATCTGGAGGTAGTCGAGATAGGTGGTTGGGATTGCGGGGAGCCGGTCACGGTCACCAACGACCGCCTGCTCGTACTCCTTGCCGACGAAGTACGGCGGTGAAGTCGCCACGAGCGCAACCGAATTGTCGGGCACGATGGACATGTTGCGAGCATCACCGTGCACACACCAGTCGACGAGGCCCACGTCCTCGGGCTTCGGCAGCCGGTTGACGGTCTCGTCGTCGGAAACCAGAGGCGGGGTGAACCGAGCGTAGAACTCGGTGGCGTCGTGGCTCTCTCGACGACCAGCGCCGAACGCCTGCGTCGAGGTCGCCCCCTTGCGGAGGCTGGACGCTCCCTCATCGGGAGCGGTCGGAGATTCTGTTGTCGAAGCGATGGGGTCCACGAGTGGGCCTTTCGGAGATGGACTTCTGAAAATGGGGGTCCTCTGGCGTTGGTACCAGTCTCCGACCGCTCGGGGACATGCTACGAACTGCTGAGGATCAACTTAGGGATGGGGTGTGACAGGGTCGCCGATACCGCGCGCGCCGTCAAAAGCGCGAGGAACGATCAGGCGACCGTTTGCGCCCGCACCAAACGCAACTCAGCTCAACTCGATGCGGATGCGCTTGTTGCCCTTGCCCTTGGATTCGGTCTTCGTGATGGCAAAGGTGCCGACCTCGCCTGTCGAGGCCACATGGGTCCCCCCATCAGCTTGTTTGTCGAGGCCGACGATGTCGATGACACGGATCTCCTTCACGAAGTCGGGAATCAGGTTGACCTTGGTCCGAATGAGGTCGGCATCTTCGAGGGCGGTGTCACGCGCCAGCACAGAGACTTCGATGGGACGATCAGCGGCGATCTCGGCATTGACGAGCTCGGTCACCCGATCGGCAAAACCCTCGGGCAAGGGATCGAACTCGAAGTCCATGCGGCCTTTCAACGGCTCCATGTTTCCGCCGGTGACTGCGGTGCCGTACTCATTCCAGATGACTCCGCACAAGATGTGCATTGCGGTATGGGTGCGCATGAGCTCGTGTCGGCGTTCCCAGTCGATCGATCCCGTGACGGTCGAGCCCACGTCTGGCAGAGCATCCCCCTCGGCGAGTACGTGCTGCACCGAACCGTCTCTTTTTCGCACGTCGATCACGGTCGCCGAGCCACCGTCCCAGGCGAGGCTGCCGTTGTCATGCGGTTGGCCACCTCCGGTCACATAGAAGATCGTTCGATCGAGGACCACGGCCCGGGCCTCTGCGTCGACGGCAACCACAGTCGAGTCGAGTTGGCGGACGAATGCGTCTTCGAGATACACCAGTTCGGTCATACGCCGAGAGTAACCGGGGCAACGGAAGGATTGTCGCGACGCTGCGACCAGTACGGTGTCGCGGTGAGCACAATCGACGAAGTTGGCGAACGTGATGGCTGGCGCTGCTGGTTGTGTGATGAGCCGGTCGATCCGGACATGTCGCCACATGACCCTCGAAGCGCAAGCATCGACACGCGAATCACCAAGAAGAAGGCAAAGAAGAAGTCGGTCGACCTCGGTGAGCGTCTCGCACATCGGGACTGCAACACCGGCAAAGGCAACAATGATCCGGTTGTTGCGTGGGCTGACCACCTCTTCGTTGTCGACCCAGCTGTCATCATCCCGAGCGTTGAGCGACTGTCGAACAAGGGCGGCCGTGAGGCCATGGCCCGCTGTCCAACCGAAGAGGATGCAGTCGCTGCCGGTGCGTGGCTGGTCGATCGGATCTCTCGCCTCGAGCCGGACCTCGAATTGCACTCGCGGGTCGAGCCCGGTGGCGGTCAGTTCCTCGTGGTTCTCTCGACCTGAGCGATCACGCGACGTCTCGCTGGTTGTCCTGCTCACGGACTGGCCGATGACCGATGACTGTCACACCGTCTTGGGACACTGACCTTGTTCTTGCAGCGGATCCCCGCAGCCTCTTCGTTCAACCTTCGAGGTGTGCAATGTCCCCCTGTCCGCTGTCCGTGTATTCGGGCCTTCTGCGTCCGTTGGCCTCCTGGTGCCTCGATACCTTCGGGGAGGGACCTCCGATGTTGGTCGGAGTTGTCCTCGATGCCGCGAATGTACGGTTTCAGCCCGTCGAACTCGGCGAAGACGACCCCCTCGACGATCTTGCTGATCTTGCCGCTCCAGAACCATGGGATGTTCTGGTGGTGGTCGCGGCCACCGTCGACGTCGATGCACACATGCGCCGAGGCACCGTTGCCCACGCCGTGGACCGCCATGGCGGGTCCGCCACTGAATTGGACGAATGGTGCGGGCGACGCAGATCGTTGCGCGCTCGCGGAGGTCGCCTGCATGACGCCTGCCTCGAGCTGTTCGGTCCGCCGCTCTAGGAGGCGGCACTACTCAAAGTCCCCTGGCGGATACGATTCGTGGACGTGTCAGATCCGCACCACAACCCCTCTGCGCCTGGCCCTCGCCCAGGGCCGCGCCCTCGGCGCGCCGATGATCCGATCAGCCACACCGTCGATCGCCGCAAGGTTGTCTTCGGACTCGGCTTCGGGGTCGTGGCCGCTGCGGGTGCGAGGCATCTCGACACGACGCTGACCGACGGTGTCATCGTCGAGGGCACACAGGTCCGCACCGGAGAAGCACCGACAGCTGCCGACACCGACGCTTCGTCGGAGGCGCCGAGCGACTTCAGCGGAGATTCGCCACCGGCTGAAGGCCAGTTCGAGGCGCCGGTACTCGACGCATCGAAACGACTGGCCCCCGGACAGACCGCTGACGTCGTGTTCACCGGTGGTCGGATCATCGACCCCGAGACCGGATTCGATCGCATCGGGAACATCGCACTGATCGGCACGACCATCGTCGAGATCTCAGACCAGCCAATCCCCGCGAACCGTGAGATCTCGGCCGGCAATCTCGTGGTCTCGCCTGGGTTCATCGACATGTTGTCGTACTCCCCGAACGGCTACGGCGAGTGGTGGAAGGTCGCAGACGGGGTCACGACCAATGTCGGCATGCACGGACTTCGTTTCGACGCGAGCAGCTTCTACGGCCGATGGAGTGAAGCGGGAGTTCCGATCAACTTCGGTGGTGCGGTACACAACAGCCACGTCCGGTCCGAGTTGGGATACCCGCCCGACAGCAACGCCGAGGACAGCCAGATCACCGACATCTCCCGCGCGATCGAGGCGCAAGTCCGCGCCGGGTATCTCGGGATTCACGTCCAGCCCGAGTATGCGCCTGGGGTGAGTACGACCGAGATGATGGAGATGGGTCGTCTCGCGGCCGATCTCGATGTTCCCCTGTGCGTTCACGCCCGATTCTCGGACAACATCGAACCCGGACTGCAGTCCGAGGCAACCGGCGAGCTCGTCTCGGTGGCGCGCGAAACGGGATGCCACGTACACATCGAACACCTGAACTCGACAGGGGGAACGGGACGGATGGCTGATGCATTGGGCGAAATCGAGGCAGCGATCGCCGAAGGCCTCCGCATGACGTCATGTATGTACCCCTATGAGTTCTGGGCCACCACGCTCAAGTCAGCCCGATTTCGCGACTGGCAAGAGAAGTTCGGCATCTCGTACGAGGATCTCCAAGTGGCCGGGACGAACGTTCGCCTCAACGCCGACACGTTTGCCGAGGCCCTCGACGGCAACCTGCTCACCGCGGCTTTTGCCATTCCCCCGGGCGACATCGAGCTCGGCATGCAGGCGCCGTTCATGATGATTGGCTCGGATGCCATCTTGGAACTACCGCACAACAATCACCCCCGCTCGACCGGGTGTTTCAGCCGAACGATCGCAGAGTATTCACGCAACAAGGGACTGATCAGCCTTGGCGATGCCCTCGCCATGATGACGATTCGGCCAGCCGAGCTGCTCGGGATCAGCTCGCCACAAATGACTCGAAAAGGGCGCATGCAGATCGGCGCTGACGCGGACATCACTGTTTTTGATCCCGTGACGATCGCCGATCAGTCCACGATCGAGAATCCTGCTCAAGAGTCGGTCGGCGTCAAGTACGTGTTCGTCAACGGCACCGAGGTCCGCAACCCGGAGGGCAACATCACGTCTTCACTGCCAGGTGTCGCAATCAGGTCTGACCGAGCATGAGCAGCCAATCGGCCCGATCCCAACCGCGACCCCCAGCACCAGGCCGCGATCGACGAATCGAACGAATCAGCTGGTATTTCGGCCTGGCGCTCATCGCCCTCGGCGCGGTCGGCCTGGCCGCTTCATTTCGCGATTCGGACCCTTCGATTTCGGCGGTCACCGACGACACCGAAACCGCCGACGGCAGCAGCGGGGGCTCCGATGATGCTGAGTCGACCGATGTCGCAGCAACCACCGAAGGTCGAGCGGATCGGTTCACCGTGTCCGCGTCGGGCGACATCCTCATCCATGGGCGGGTTGCCGATGCTGCCACCACGAGCGATGGCTTCGATTTCACACCTCTCTTCGCTCCTGTGCAGAACCTGATCGCGAGCCGAGATTTTTCCATCTGTCACCTCGAGGTTCCGATCTCCTCGACAAATCAAGATCTCGCATACACCGAGGGTGTCTTCCGAGCTCCGATGCAACTCGCGGATGCCATCAAGGGTGCGGGTTTCGATTCGTGTTCGGTGGCGTCCAACCACGCATGGGACTCGGGAGAAGCCAGCGTGATCTCCACAATCGAACAATTCACACGCGTCGGACTACCTCATGTCGGCATCGCCAACACCGCCGCTGAGGCGGCGAAGAACTGGCAGTTCGATGTGCTTGGAAACACGATCGGGCACCTCAGCTACGCCTACGGACTCAACGGGCGAGAACCCGGCGAGGTTCCGATCGAGCGTGTGGCCCAGATCGACGAGACAAAAATTCTGGCTGACGCGGCCGGACAACGAGCTGGCGGCAGCGAGTTCACGATCGTGAGCCTCCATTGGGGCAGCGAGTTCCAAAACGACCTCAACGAGCAACAGGCTGACCTCGGACCACGTCTTCTCGCGTCCCCCGACATCGATCTGATCATCGGCCACCACGCCCATGTGCCGCAGCGTGTCGACGAGATCGATGGCAAGTTCATCGCCTACGGACTCGGCAATCTCTTGTCCAATCAGGCGAAGGACATCCCTGAATGTCCCAACGCATGCCCCCTCGACAGCCAGGACGGTGTCCTGCTCGATTTCGTCGTCGAGCGCGGCGACGATGGCTCCCTCGCGGTGACTGAAGTGATTGCCAATCCGACCTGGGTCGATGTCGGCGGGACGTGGAAGATCATCAGCACCGAGAACCCCCCACAGGTCGGCGCAGTGCTCGATCCCGCGGTGCTTCAGGCCTCCGCAGCCCGCACGCGGGCAACGCTCAACGTGCAATAACTGCCGTTTTGGACGTGCTTGTCGTCACGTATTGCAACAAATCGCCCTCCCTGCTTTGGTGTTTGGCCTGTGAGGTGGCATCCTTGGGAGTTGTCCGCCCTGTAATGCCACTGAGGTCTTGTTGCATGTTTGATGTTGGTGACCGAGTCGTCTACCCCCACCATGGCGCTGCCATTGTTACGAAAAAAGAGGTGCGGAAAGCATTCGGAGAAAAGACCGAATACCTCGTTCTCGAGATGGCACACGGTGAAATGACACTATCGGTTCCCGTCGACAAGGTCGAAGAAGTCGGCATGCGCTGGCCGATCAGCACCGAAGATGTCGAGGATCTGTTCGAGGTTCTCGAAAAGCGTGGGATCCGCGAACCACCGAACTGGAGCCGTCGCTTCAAGAACCACCAGGAAAAGCTCAAGTCTGGTGACGTCTATCAGGTGGCAGAAGTTGTTCGAAACCTTGCGTTGCGCGAAGCGGACAAGGGCCTTTCGGCTGGCGAGAAGTCACTCTTCACCAAAGCGCGTAACGTGCTGGTGAGCGAGCTCAGTTTCGCCCTCGAAATCACCGAAGAGGAAGCAACCTCTCGGGTCGAAGGCGCCCTCACCTGATCAGCGGTACTGGCCGCGCTCGAGCAACCATGCAACCGCGGCCACAGCGAACCAGAGTGTGCCAAAGACGAGCACCGGTCCCCAGAACGTCCAGCTGCCAGGTGCGGTCAGTTCGGCGTAGAAGCCGCGCCCCACAGCGAGTCCCAGCACGCTCGTGAGCACGATCTGGCGCCTCGCGTCGTATGACCATCGCCCGAGCTCGCCACCGAGGAATTCGACGGTTGCAGGGATCGAGAGCACCCATACGAGCGTTGTGTCCCACGCCGTTGGCCATGGACTCACACCAACCGCTGCAGCGGCAAGGGTCAGGAGCGAGACCGCGTAGAACCAGAGGCATCGACGGCACACGTGGCGCCCCCGAACAATCGTGCACCGCTCGTATCGGTGTGGCCAGTGATGCGCTAGCCACAGTGATTTCCATGCCCGATCGTGTGCGGCTGCAGCTGCACGACGATCGGCGACATCGGCGAACGCGGCGTCGACCTCATCGAGTGCAGTGCGCGTTGATGCGCTATTCGTCGACATGAGCTCCTATCGGCACGTCACTGCGAGACGATGAGCGCCGGAACTGGTTGGGTGCCGCTAACCTCTACGGGACCGGGAAGTGGCCTAGTTCGGCTAAGGCGCCTGCTTTGGGAGCAGGAGATCGAGAGTTCGAATCTCTCCTTCCCGACACAAGTGAACAACGACCGATCCCTTGGCCTTGCCAGGGGATCGTTTGGTTTTCGACTAGCGGGGCACCACGCTCGCGCACTGCGAGACTGGTGAGGGCTGCGGATAACTCGTACCCCAGAAGACCTGTACGACCCAGACCCGACCAGCCGAATCAACATAGGCGCCCAGCCCGACCTCGTTGGCCGCTGTTTCGAGGATGTTGCACGTGTGACCGGGGCTACTCATGAAGCCTGAACCGTTCGGCGAGTAGAACAGCCTGTTCATGACCGATTGCACGGTCTCGTTCGTCCCAACACTCGAGTATCCGACGTTCTCGAATGCCGTCGTCCACTGCACCGAGCTCGGGAGCGGTTGGAAGGGATGGTTGCTGCCGGTGAAGGCCGGTGAGTGGTGTTTGTACGACGTGAGGGGAAGCGGTACGGCCGACATCTCTCGTGCCCAGGCCTGTGCGTAAGCATCGAGGTCAGGATGTCTCGTGAGCGGGCCAAGGACACGTGTCGCCGCCCGTTCTTTGTTGATCAGGCGCAACATCTCGTTGGCGTATTGTGTTGTGATCGACGTTCCAGCGAGCGAGCGGCCACCGCCCCTTTCGCACTCGTTGAGGATGTCACCAGGGGAATAGCACGTATCGAGCTCGGTCCCGCCGAACAGCTCATCGGCGTGCAGCCCTCCCCGCAGTGAGTCGCGTTGACCGCCACCCTTCAGCGTGTCGACACCCGGACCACCTTTGAGCGTGTCCTGTCCGTTGCCACCGAGGAGCAAGTCGCTTCCGCGCCCGCCGTAGAGCACGTCATATCCCTTGCCACCTTGGAGATGGTCGGCGCCATCGAATGCGTAGAGCTTGTCGCTCCCCTCGCCCCCATACAGTTTGTCGTTCCCGTGACTGCCACAGAGACGGTCGTTGCCGCCTTTGCCGTACACGATGTCATCGCCGCCCAAGGCCGCAATGACATCGTCTCCCGGTGTGCCCTCCAGCACATCGTCACCGGACGTTCCAACGATCGTTGCCACGTGGCCACCACACATGACCGTCGTGCCGGCCCCAGCGGCCGCCGTGGTGGCAAGCAACGCACCAACGAATCCGAGTAGGGCAACAATGCCGACGCCGTACGACCTCTTTCGTCGTGTTGCACCCAAGTTCTCGTCACTGCTCGCTTCACAAGTCACGCACAAGTGAACGACAGGTGTCGTGGTGGCATTTATGAGGCTTTTTGCCTATGGCCGCCACGAGGATCAAATCACAAAGTATTTCTGACGGCTCAAGTGGCGATGCTTGGTGCCGAACGGAGGCCCGTGATGCACCAACATAGTCTTGCGCCCTGCCCAGAGAGTCCGACGCTGCACCGTGACCTCCAGGAACAAACCGAGCACTTCGCCGACGAGATCAATGGTCCCACGATCGGAAAGACGATGATCATCGACCGTCTGCTCGATCTGCGGAATCTTGGACGAGGTCGAGATCTTGGCTTGGAACTCACGGTCGATGCCATGCTCGAGTCCGTCCCAGGAGAGCGCGTCGTCAGCTCGGAATGGTGGATGACCTGCCTCGCAGAGTTGGCCGATCATGCGGCGTTTCTGGCCGCTGGATACCCAGCGGTGACGCCAGAATTGGTGAGCGCCTGACACCTCCCTACAGTCGATCCCAAGAATCGACGCCGGAGGAGAACATGGACGAGGCACGGGCGAAAGCCTTCATGGACACGATGATCGGTGTGCTCAACGACGGCGCACTGGCGATGATGTGCAGCATCGGGCACCGCACCGGACTCTTTGACGCCCTTGCGCCGCGGGGTGCGGTCACGAGCGATGAACTGGCTGACGCGACGGGCCTGAACGAACGGTACGTGCGCGAGTGGTTGTCTGCGATGGCGTCGGGTGGAATCGTCGAGTACCACGCCTCGAACGGGACGTTCGAACTTCCCGAGGAACATCGCGCCCTGGTCACTCGTTCGGGCGGCCCGCTCAACGTGG
>CAJQNJ010000215.1 GCA_905479685.1 uncultured Acidimicrobiales bacterium | reverse complement strand
CTGTGCCCGTCGAACCAGCTCGGTGCTGCCCCCACGATGGTGAGCTCGCTCGCCTGCCGGTCGCCGCTCGGTTCCGGGGGCAGACTCATTGCCTCGCGGAACCACACAAACTCGCCTCCCGCGACCTCCTGCAGCATCCCGGATTGTGCCGGGGCGAAGTCGAACGTCGCAAGCGAAGTGTCGGTCTGCTCGGCAATCGCCCACGCATCGAGCCCAGCGGTGTCGCGCAGGATCACGTCGGGCTCCCATTCGTCACACAGGGCGCGGATGAACGGAACAGCGGCAGCTGCGCGCAGGAAGAACGGGCGGAACATTGCGGCACCTTCGGACTCCGGCACCGGCAGACGCTCGACTAGCGATGCGATGTCGGCCGGCTCCACAACGTCGGTCGGAAAGCCGAGCCCCGTTGCGAACTCCGCTGGGGAGACAGCGCCAGAACCCCGCGAGTTTCCAGACAGAAGGCGATCACGAGAGCTCACGACGTAGCGAACATCGTGTCCTCGTTCGCGTGCCGCGGCTGCGATGGGAGCTGACGGTCGGATGTGGCCGAAGCCCGAAGTGATGGCAACCAACAGACGCATGCCACCATTTCTAACCGACGGAACCAATCCCCGCGCTGCCGGGTCGTGGACACGCATATCGCTCAACCCGCCTCCATCACCGGCCCCGTCCGGCGTCATGGATGAGCGCAGAGTGGCAGATTCCCGGTGCGAAAGCTTCAGCCGAGACGTGCCAACACCACGCGACGAACAGCGTGCGTTGTAACACGCGGATGACACAAGAGCGCACAAACCAGAGCAATCTCAGGCAACGTCAACGAGGGCAGGAAAGATCGAAAGATCCCCAATAACCGCAGCGGTTTCGAGCCAGTCCCCTGTGTTCTCAACGATTCGCCGAACCCACCGCATCTGTTCCCCGCCGACAGGCCGGCTCACCACCAAATCGTTGATTTCTCACCGGTTCCTGCACCAGAACCACCGCCTTTCCTACTACCAGTCATATTTCTCGGCCCGAATCGCTGCGACGATCTTCTGTGATCACGCTGGGCTTGACGGACGAGGGGGCAATCGCGCGGGTGGGCGGCCCGCTCCGCTGGCCGCCAATACGTCCGAGAACGAAGCACCTCCGGTCTCGTTGAGGCACTCGGAAACACGTGACTGTCGGACACATGCACGGAGGGTGATCTGGGCCACGTGGTCGCGCCTCGAGACAAGCGTGAGCAGCGGGATGAATCCGTTCATCACCCGCAGAACATGATCGATGGCAGGGTCTCCTGCGGGAGACAAGAAGGTGCTCGGTCAGATGCCCCAGCGTGCTCGCCGTATGGGAAGATCATGCGATGTACGCCCTCGCTACCTTCTTCGTCGTGGCGGTCATCTCGGTGGCCTTCACGAAAGTCGCATCCGGAGCCTTGATCGCCACAGGCGTTCCGCCCGAAAGCGCAGCGTTCCAGGCCCGATCAGCGTTCAGTGGCGCCGGCTTCACGACGACCGAAGCCGAGAACGTCGTCAACCATCGAGTACGACGACGAATCATCGGCACGACCATGTTCGTCGGCAGCCTCGGCACACCGACCCTGGTGCTCACCGTGCTCGTCGGGTTCATTGCTCCAGGAACGGGGTCGACCACCGAACACGCGCTGGTCACGATCTCGGGGGTACTCCTCGTCTTGATCGTCGTCCTCAACCGGCCGGTCCAGCGTCGGCTGGAGCAGATCGGGCATCGATATGTCCACCGTCGCCTCGCGCCGGCGCTGCCCTCGGACCGGTTGGACCTGCTGACACTGTCCGATGAGTTTGCAGTCCAGGCAATCAAGCTCGAGACAACGCCGCAGGAATCGGTTCGGAGCCTCCGAGGGCTTGCCTATGCCTTTCCTGACGTCACGATCCTGGGGGTCCGCCGTGGAAGCACCTACTTAGGTGCCCCGCCGGTTGACATCAAACTGCTGGCCGGCGACGAACTCATCATCTACGCCCACCGCGAGCACGAATTGGTGAATTGAATTCGGCCGTGCGCTGCGACAGTGCTCGGCTGACGAAGTGAGGCTCGGCAGCTGGCGGAGCCGAGCTTTCATGCCAGATCTCGCGTGGGTGTGAACCTCATGCGTCAGCGCCGATATGCGTGCGCCGAGTCTGCGTTCGGGCCGCTTGAGCACAGATGCGAACTGATCAGGTAGCAGGCATGGCGAGTCGTTCGATGAGTTCGGCCGCGTGATCGACTGTCGGGAGCGAAGCAATCTCGGCTGCGATCTCACCGGCGCGGTCCCGGTACTCCTGGTGGTCGAGAAGCCGGCGCAGCGATCGTCGGATCTCGTCGGGGGTTCGCTCGTCCTCGCCGACGGCAAGTCCTGCGCCGAGCTTCACCTGGATCAGGTTCCATCGGCTGCACGAAGTGCGTGTTCGCCGGCACACTGTGCCCGTCGAACCAGCTCGGTGCTGCCCCCACGATGGTGAGCTCGCTCGCCTGCCGGTCGCCGCTCGGTTCCGGGGGCAGACTCATTGCCTCGCGGAACCACACAAACTCGCCTCCCGCGACCTCCTGCAGCATCCCG
>CAJQNJ010000214.1 GCA_905479685.1 uncultured Acidimicrobiales bacterium | reverse complement strand
CGCCACCCACGCTCCGCCCAGAACGAAATCGCCAGGACCTCGAGGGACCTCGGTCTCGAGTTTGGACAGCGTCCAATAACCGAACAAGATAAGACCGCCAATGGCAGCAAACAGGTTCAGCTAGAGGGGAAGTTCATGAGTGAGTCGGCGGATCGATTGTTAGTGGTGGTCGCCCACCCCGATGACGAGACTTTTGGTTGTGGGTCGCTGTTGGCTCATGCAACTTCATCAGGAGTGTCGACGGTCGTTGCGTGCGCCACGAGGGGTGAGGCCGGTTCGCCTACTCCAGGGCGGGGCCTTGATGGCGCCGACATGGCAGAGGTTCGAGAGGCGGAGTTGCGCGAAGCGGCCCAACTCGTGGGGGTCGCACGCGTCGAGTTGTTCGACTGGGTCGACTCGGGTATGGACGGCGAACCTGCTCCCGGAAGCCTGTGTGCTGCGCCGGCCGCCGAAGTGACGGCGGTGATCGGTTCGTTGATCGACGACGTTCGTCCAACGGTGGTGGTGACGCTGGATGCCAGCGACGGTCACCGCGATCACGCGCATATTCGTGATGCGACTCTCCGCGCCGTGGAGGTCAGCTCGTGGCGCCCCTCACGGGTGTACTTGCACTGTCTGCCTCAGCAGCTCATGCGGAAGTGGGTGGAGGCGCTCGTCCGTGAACAGCCCGAGAGCGAACATCTCGGTCTGGGAGAGCTCGGCACCCCCGAAGACAAGATCACCACGGTCGTCGACACCACCAAATTCCTGGAGCTACGTGAGGAGGCAATCGCCGTGCACCGGTCTCAAACCTCTCCATATGAGGTCATGCCCGACGAGCTCCGCCGACAGTTTCTGACTGCCGAACGTCTCCAACGGGTCCGCCCCGACTGGGACGGGGGACCGGTCGAGACGGACATTTTCGGCACAACCGCTGCGCCGTAGAGACACATGCCGTCACACCTCACCAAACTCAACCCATCTCGCGGAAGCAAGTCGCGCCTCTTGGCCGTTTCTCAGCCGGGACGCCGAGGTACAGATAGAGTCGCGACCGAGACCTAGGAGCACGCGTGGGAGTACTCAACGAACTGGGAATCGGCGCGCCGAAGTCGAACGCGG
The DNA here is from genome assembly GCA_905479685.1 of uncultured Acidimicrobiales bacterium. GTDB lineage: Bacteria > Actinomycetota > Acidimicrobiia > Acidimicrobiales > SHLQ01 > SHLQ01. The sequence goes on along the minus strand of CAJQNJ010000214.1, from coordinate 15,668 downwards.
CGCAGCGCACAATCCAATACCTGGCTGCCTCTACGCCGGGCGCTTGGCTCAGTTCAAAGTTCCTTCACGGGGTCGACAAGCTGTTCTTCAGATCGAGCAACGGCAGGGTCACTGCGACGTCGTTGCTGGCGGGCCTGCCGGTGGTGATGCTCACCACGACTGGACGAAAGTCCGGCCAGCCCCGCAAGACGCCGCTGCTCGGGATCTCTTCGGGCGAAAATGTCGCGATCATCGGATCGAATTTCGGTCAAAAACTCGCTCCTGGCTGGGTGTACAACCTGGAATCCAATCCCGTCGCCACACTTGCATACGGCAACAACGAAGTGACCGTGACAGCGCGACGCGCAGACAAAGCCGAGACCGATGCGACATTCGAAATCGCGACACGTGTCTACCCTGGATACGGGCGATATCGGGCACGAGCTGATCACCGGGAAATTCGAGTCATGGTGCTCGAATTGGACCGCTGACCGCATTCGACGCGCAAGCTTGAACCCCCGGTAGTCAACGCGTCATGTGAGCGGCCCTCGATCGCCTTCCGAGAGGGAGTTAGTCGGCTCGGCGCCACGGGCGGTCCGGGTGGAATAGGTGCATTTCGAACTCTTGTGACAGCTCTTCGAACACCCGAAGCCCTCGGACACTGTTGCCGTGCCCGTCCAGTCGCGGCGAAAAGACAGCGAGGCCGCCGACGCCGGGCAATATTCCGACGATCCCTCCACCAACACCGCTCTTGGCGGGAATTCCGACCGAGAAGGCCCACTCACCTGCGTAGTCGTACATGCCGCACGTGAGAGCGACCGTGAGAAGATCGCGGGTGACCTCGCTACGGACGACCTGCTCACCGGTCTCGGGGTGCACCCCATGGTTGGCGATGGTGGCGCCGATGGTCGCAAGGTCATCGGCGGTGACCAGGACGGAGCACTGAGCGAAATACAAATCGAGCGTTTCTTCGACCCGGTCGCGGATGATTCCCCGGCTGAGCATCAGGTACGCGATCGCACGGTTGCGATTCCCTGTGGCCCGTTCGGACTCCCACACCGCGCGGTCGATCTCAGGCCGGCGCCCGAGGTAACGCTCATACATCGACCGCACCTCCTCCACCCGTTCGTCGAGACCATCACCGACCACGAGGTCGGTCACCGCTATCGCACCGGCGTTCACCATCGGGTTCGGTGCCCGATTCATTTCGTCGTCGAGGACGATGGCGTTGAAGCTGTCGCCGGTCGGTGCCACGCCGACGCGTTCCAGCACGTGCTCTCGGCCGTGGGTCTCGAGTGCCAGGCCGTAGAGGAGCAGCTTCGAGATCGACTGGATTGTGAACGCGTCTCCGTGATCGCCGACCTGAATATGTTCTCCATCCGTGGTGACGGCGGCGATTGCGAACCGGTCCGGGTCGACGGTCGCCAACTCGGGGATGTAGGACGCAGGTTTCCCCTCGGTCAATGGACTGAGACGCTCGTGGAGGTTCGAACACGTCTGCTCGAACCATGCGAGTCGGGCTTGACGTTCGGCATCCTCGGTCATGCCCAGAGTGTACGTTCCCGGCTCGAGCGCTCGCCGCCCACCTGGCGCCAGCTTGTCGGTCGTATCGACGCGATCTCAGATGAACATGGAACCGTTTGCCTGCCGTCGGCGTGTAGTGAGCGAAACCCACCCACCTGTCCCGAAAAACGACTCTTCGGTCGTCAAGGGGTAAGAGGGCAAACACGAAGTGGTGATGATCATGCAACGACGACGAATGCTGTTCATGAGCGCAATGTTGGCAGCGTTGACGCTCGCCGCAGTGGCCTGCGGGTCTGAGGCCGACACCGCGGACACGGCGGATATCGATCCCATCTCGATTACCGCCCCTGACACCACCCTGGATCAGGGCAACGGTGAGCTACCGGTGGTCAGCGATGACCAGCTTGTCGATACCCCGGTGGTTGCCGGTATGTGCGCGCCCACCGAACCCGAATGTGAAGACACCCTCGTCGTCGACCCCCCGGTCAACGACCTCCCTTCGCCGGATGAGGAAGACTCGGCGACGACCACCTCGAGTGACTCCGTGACCTCCGGAATGACAATCGACGGCGGGCTGACGATTTCGGAGGCGCTGGTCACCGATGCAACCGGCATCCTTGCAGTGAAGGGTCACTTCTTCGACGACGGCTCGGGCCCCGGACTCTGCGAAAGCCTGATCGGCCTCGGGGAGCGCTACGGATGCGAAGGTGGGTACATCTCGATCACCAACTTCGACAGCTCTTCCGCCGGCATGGACCTCGTGATCCACGACGGCCTCACATACACCGAAGACCCCATCACCGTGTTCGGCGAGCTTGTCGACGGGTCGCTAGCGATCGACTCCCTGGTCGCCCGATGACACGTCTCACCACCGAGTACATGCACGAGCGAGTGCGATATGAGCCGTGAATCGATCGCTGGAGTACTCATCGGAACATTGGTCGTCGGGATCTTGGTCGTGGTGGCTCTGGCGCCAGGATCGACGACGACTGTCGTACTGCCTCCCATAGAGTTCGATGTCACCGAGTCTGGAGGACCAAACGCAGCAGTCGTCATCTCCAAGAATGAATCGGGGGGATCATCGATCCTCGGTTTCAGAATCGGTCGAACGAGCTATTTGGTGCACGTTCAGTTCTTCGATGAGCCGGGTTGCCACGCTGTCGTGTCTTCTGGTGAACGCTGGCCGACCTCCCACGAAGAATGCAGGAGCACGGTGCCGGTCAGGGGTCAGGTTTCGGGAATCGGCATTGCACCGACGGGGCGGTCGATGATCGGCGTCGAAGTCGAAGTATCGGACACGTGCTACGAGACGGTGACGCCCGGTGACGCATGGCCGACTTCGGCGCCCGAATGTGTACCAGCAGACTGATCAACGCAGTCGGGAGGCATGCGATCTAGAGGCGGCGGCAGCCGCGTACCATCGCATCCTCGCTCGCCAATAGGCGCAGGGCCTTGCTGCCGGTCGACCGCCCCGGCCACGACAGCTAGGTTGATCTGATGTCGTGGATCGAGGTGCAACAAGGTCCCGCGTTCGGTTTCACTGTCGTTGGGCTCATCGTGGTGTTCGGACCGCTGGTGGCCGAGCGCCTTCGGCTACCGGGTTTGTTGGGTCTGTTGTTCGGTGGAGCGGTGATCGGGCCCAACATTCTCGATATCTTGCCGAGCTTCACAGCGCTCGAATCAATCGGCAGCATTGGTGTGCTGTACCTGATCTTCTTGGCTGGCTTGCAACTCGACATCGAGTCGTTCATGCGTTACCGCAGGATCTCGGCTGGGTTCGGGCTGATGACCGCCTTCATCCCTTTGGTTCTGGGGACTGGCGTGGCGATGGCGCTCGGCATCGATTTCACGGCCGCACTGTTGATCGGTTCGTTTTGGGCGTCGTTCACGCTGATCACGTATCCGACGGTAAGCCACTATGGGTTGACGCGTAATCGTGCCGTGGCGGCCATCGTCGGTGCGAGTTCGATCACGGACACGATCTCGTTGATCATCCTTGCGTTGATCGTGGGTGCCGAGACCGGCGATTCGGGAGGACTGCGGCTGGTGCTCAACATCGCGATCGGGTTGGCGGTGCTCGCCGTGTGGTGCTTCGTGATCGTCCCCTGGGTTGCACGCTGGTTCTTCACGGGCATGGGTCAGGAGCGGACGCTGCGGTTCATGCTGGTGTTGATCAGCCTGACGTCGTCGGCCGTCGTTGCTGAACTCGTCGGGATCGAGGCACTGATCGGTGCGTTCTTCGTTGGAGTTGGCCTCAACCGTGTCGTGCCCAACGCCAGCCCGTTGATGATGATGACCGACTTTTTCGGCAACGCGTTCTTCATCCCGACGTTCCTGGTGTCGGTTGGTTTGCTGTTCGACCCCGAGGTGATGTTCGTCTGGCCGACGATCCGCCTCGCGATCGGCTTTGCCGCCGCCCTGATCGTCGGCAAAGCGCTTGCGGCGTGGCTGTCGGGGCGCATCTTCGATCTCACTCGAGCCGAGGTCGGACTCATGTTCAGCATGTCGATCGCGCAGGCCGCAGCGACGCTCGCCGCCACCATCATCGGGCTCGAGACCGGCCTTTATGGAGACGATGTCGTGAACGCGGTCATGGTGGTCGTCGCGGTCAGTCTCGTCCTCACATCGATCGGCACGGGCCGCTTCGCCCCACAGATCCCAGTTCCGCGAGAAGAGCACCGTCGGGTGGGCGAGGCCGTGCTCGTCCCCTCTGACGTCGACGCCGACGCGCTGCGCGAGGTCCTCAAACTCGCCGGGCGGCTGACCGACCCGGTCGGAGGTGTGATCCAGCCGATCGTGGTCGCGACATCGACCCGCGTCGAAGCGGTCGAGCAGGCCCACCGCAACCAGGCCAATGCTGACGAGATACTCAAGCGGGTGGGCCAGGACGTCGAGACCGAACTGCGAATCGACCGGTCGGTCGCTGCGGGACTGAACCGAGCAGCGATCCAGGCCAACTCTTCGATGCTGCTGCTGGCGTGGCCGGGACCGGGCAACGCCCGTAGTTGGCTGCTCGGGGCCGATTACAGCGAGATCATCGCCGCCACCGCACTGCCTGTCGGCGTCGCCGCGCTCCACGACAACCCCGATGCCAAGGGTGGCCGCGTGGTTCTCATTGCACAGCACGACGACCTGGTGCCAGGGAATCGACCCACCCTTCGACTCGGTATCGAGATCGCGACGATGCTCAGAGGTCGCGATGACGCACTCATCCTCGGACCGCTCCCACCCGCCAGTCTGATCGAAGCCGAAATCGCGCTCCCGGAGCACGTCGAGCACCGCGCAGGTCTCGCTGACATCGCCGACTGGGTTGCGGAGAACACGGAGCCGGGTGACCTCGTCATCATTCCCTTCCGCGACATCAAACTCCGCCCGTTGGCAATCAAGACCTTCGAGTCAGGCCGATCCGTACTCGCCGTCACGCACAACCCCGAGTCACAATCCGCTCTGAACGGCAGCACGATGACACTCCCCGTCGGCGGATCCATCGCCCCGACCTGACCCAAGGCTCGACATCTGCCAGCACTCTGTCTCGGCAGCGGACCGACTATTCGGTCTTGGGTTGGACTGGGCCGAGGCGGCGAAAGATGCCCTGCATCACGCCGTTGGCGACGAGCATGGCGACAACGAGGAGGATGACCTCGATGAGCTTGCCCAGCTCGACGTGATCGCCGAACACCCAGTCGACCACCTCGAGAATGAGGAACTTGCTACCGAACAGGATGATCCAGATGGCGGCAAATCCCAGGATCCGGGAACCAGTTCCCTCGTGCTCATCGAAGAAGAAGTGGTGCACGCGTTCTTCGATGTGCGTGATGAGCCACAGCAGGACGGTCAGTAGAACCGCGGTGAACACAGAGATCGTGAAATGATCGATGATCACCTTGTCGAAATACTCGACAAACAAGTTGAGCACGACGATGTTGACGAGCACGTTGGTGACGACGCCGATGAACAACAGTTGCCGACCCGAGATGGCCTTCGTTTCGTCGGCATCATCCAGGGTTTCGAAGATTGCGCTCACGTGAACTCCATCGGATCGGTCCTAGCCGACGGGTGCCGGGCACCACAAGGTTGTATCAAGTTGACTCGCCAAGTCCAAACGTGGTTGACAGGTAGGGAAGTGCTGACGTCGTCGGGACACTCACCCGAACCGGAATAGGTGTGTCTACTAGCATCCCCTGATGGCCGTTCGTACTGCGATCTGCGATTTGCTCGGTGTGGATCATCCTGTTGGTAATGCGGGTATGGCAGGGGTGGCGCAGCCTCGGCTCTGTGCCGCTGTGGCTGAAGCTGGCGGTATCGGGACGGTCGCGATGGCCTCTGCATCGGCGACCGAGGTCACGGAAGGTGTGGCGGCGGTCAAGGCGTTGACGGCGCGGCCGTTCAGCGTCAACTTCATTACCTGGCTCATCGAGAACGATTCGTCGCCGTTGGATGCTGCGCTCGAAGCTGGCGCTGCGTCGATCACGCTCTCGTTTGGAGATCCAGCGCCGTTTGTCGATCGCGTTCATTCGGCGGGGGCGCAGTTATTGAGCCAGGTCCAGTCGGTTGCGGCTGCGAGGCGCTCGGCTGAGGTTGGTGTCGACGCGATCATCGCGCAGGGACACGAGGCCGGCGGACACACCGGCGTGGTGCCTCTCTTGCCGTTCCTCCCTCAGGTCGTTGATGCGGTCGGAGACATCCCGGTGCTTGCTGCTGGTGGCATCGGGGACGGCCGCGGGCTGGCGGCGGTGCTCATGCTTGGCGCGCAGGGTGCGCTCATGGGAACGCGCTTTGTCGTTTCGGAGGAAGCCGAGAGTATTTGGCCCCGGCTGCCCGACCAGGTACTTGCTGCGTCGGCTGACGATTCGGTCTGGACCACTGCGTTCGATATCGTCGGCGGTGGTGGGCGATCCCTCTGGCCTGAAGGAATTGGCGCCCGTTCGATCCGCACACCATGGGTCGACCGCTGGTCCGGCCACGAAGACGAGCTCGTCCAACGGCTGAGCGACGACAGCACATCCGATGATGACGAGGGCTACGACAGCACCCCTGCGTACGCTGGGCCGATCGCGGGCATGCTCACGCATCGCGAACCTGCCGCACAGATCGTCACGTCCGTCATCGCCGACGCTTCTCATGTTCTCGACTCGAGTCGACGTTGGCTCACTGAATAGGTTCCACTCGAGACTGTGGGTGTTTCGCCACTGGGCTAGTCCATAGCGGTGTGGAGTCTTTCGAGGCGTTCCCGCTTTCCGTACACGACCAATTTGTCACCTCTGTGGAGTTCGAGGTCTATGGGCGATTCGCCGAGATACCGATCAGGCTGTTGTACGCCCAAGACGGTGACTTCAACCAGTGCAGCCTGCATGCCGCGGAGACTTCGGTAGGTTTGGCCGGGCTCCTCGGATAGTCGGATCGCGCCAACGATCATGTCGTCACCCAGATTCAGTAGTTCGGTGACCTCGTCGGCCAGTGCTGGGATCAGTCGTCGGTTGGCGTAGCGCTGACCTACCCGGACGAGGAGCTGCTGGGTTGGCCTGTTGATGGCCATCAGCACGACCAGAAGGAGGCCCGAGGCAATGACCAGCGATCGTTCCGTCGTAGACCCAGGGCCAGGTGCGACGAAGCCGACCAGGACCGACACCACGAGTGTCGGGGTGCCGAGGTTGCCAACGAACATCGTCGCAGCGATGATTTTTCGTCTCGTGGGGTGATTCACCACAGTTTCGGCCTCGGTGGTGGTGAAGCCGGAGCCGCTCAACGCTGACCGAGCCTGGAATGCTGCGATGTCGGGTGGAACGCCGGTTGCGATCAATGCGCCGGTGGTCAGACGTCCGAAGATCATGGTGAATACTGCGACAACGAGAAAAGTGGCAACTGCATACATACCGATGAGTCTCTCAGAGTCGCCCCGCAGTTATGGAAACGGTCTGACCTGGCAGCAACTGTGGGGCCTGTCGGATACCCCGGAGGTTCTGCTTTCCCACGCAGGGATGATCAGGGGCCACGGGCCTCATCGAGAGCTTGTGCAAGCTCTTCGTAACTGATCCTGCCGGTGATCCATCCAGTGATCTGTGTCCAGAACAAAGTTGTGCCGATCTCGGGAGGCATAGCGTCGGAGCCGTCGAACACCAGGACGTCGGCTCCGAGCAGAACTTCCGCGGCTGCCTGGTCCACCGGACTGTAGTAGGAGGCCATGTCGACATTGTTTCGCGGACTGACGTAGCTGCCTTCTTGCGCCCAAGTGCGACCGGCCTCGGCGGTGGCCAGATGGCCGAGGACTGAGGCGACCTCGGGCCTGTCGTTGAAGGCAACGGCGAGGTCTGCGCCGGCGACGATCGGTGCGGGCATGCCCGCTTCTGTCCCAGGTAGCAGGAAAAAGTTGATGTCGTCGGTGGGTCCGAGTTCGAGTCCCGAAGGCATCCAGGAATAGGCAACACTCGCCTGTTTGTAGAACACGCAGCCAGGGGGATCGGTGAACAGAGGATCATCTGCCATCTGCGTGCTCGTGCTGACCACCTTGCTCACGCCGCCCGTCACTCGTCCTGGCTCGAGGACAAGTGCTCTGAACGCGCTGAACGCACTAGCGATCCGCTCATCGCTGAACGGTACGATCCCGGCCACCCAGTCGTTGTACACGTCGGGCCCAGCCTGACGCACGATGAGATCCTCGACCCAGTCGGTGGCGGGCCAACCGGTTGCCAGTTGGGCTTCGATGCCCAAGCACCACGGGGTGAGGCCCTGTCCTTGGATCAGTGCGATCTGGGACTCGAGGTCGGCGAACGTGTCGGGTGGTGTGAGGCCGAGATCGGTCAGGACTTCGGGGCGGTACCAGACCAGGCTCTTCGGAGCTGCCCGATACGGAAAACCCACGAGGGTGTCATCAACACGACCGAGGTCGAGGACCACATCGTCATAGTTCTGCGCCAATATCTCCGCAGAGTTATCCGAGACCGGAACGATGTGGCCGTTGCGGAACATCTGTTGGACCAGTCCGGGCTGCGGAACCATTGCGATGTCGGGTGGTGAGAGAATCTCTTCGACTTGGTATTCGAGGTCCACGACGAAGTTGGCACTCCCGGTGTATCGGACGTCGATGCCAGCTGCGTCAGCCCACTCAGTCACGCCGGCCATGAACAGCGACGCTTCCTCATTTCGATAGGGGCCGAAGATGCGCACGACCTCACGGGTGGCCGGCTCATCGTCACCACCACAACTTGCAAGGACGGTGGCCCCGATGATCAACACGACCGCAGCAGCGAGCCCCCTCACCGGGCGCTCACTCGAAAGCGAAGATCCTGTTGGAACTGCATGTCCAGGTCTATTGGACCGTCGAACTCGTTGTGAATCCGCTCCGCGAGGATCCACACTTCGCGGGGCTCGTTGGGTCCGGCCACGAGCAGGTTGACGGTCGCCTCGCCGTTGTCGGCATCCACTGTCAGCTCGATGACCCGCGCCGTCGGGTCCCATTCGGTGATCGCGTTGGCGACGGTTCGTCGGAGCCGGGTGTCCTCGACCGTGGAACGGGTGTGGAGGGTCAGCGGCACTGCGACCACAGCAACCGCCGCAAGCGTGACCAGTACCCGAGCCATCAGCATGCGTCGCGAGACCTCCTGTCGCGGCCTGAAGCCGCTGAAGACCAACATGACCGATGCCGCAAACACGATGGCTGCCAGGTTGGTCATGTAGAGCAGAAGTGCATTCTGCGACTCAGCCCGAGCTCCCAGCTCGTACGTGATACCCACCGCTACCAGCGGCGGTACCAACGCAACGGCAATGCCAACGCCGGGCAAGGCTGACGTTGCTGACCGTCGCGGCAAGATGTAGCCAGCTGCCGCTCCGGCTGACACGGCAATGCCGAGATCGAGGAGGCCCGGAAAGGTACGCGCTTCGACTTCGCCGGGCAGAGCGGTGGTGCCCCGTACGGCGTCAGACGCAATGGCAGAGGTCAGGAAACCGACGAGAATTGCAAGGATCGTGCCGAGGGCGACGACAAACAGCGCGATCAACAACTCTCGATTCTCGGCGCGCACCGTCGCCGCTGCGGTGGCAAGGATCGGCGTCATCAGCGGGGCAACCAACATCGCTCCGATGACGACGGCTGATGAGTCGGCGAGCAGCCCGAATGCAGCGATCGATGATGACAGCACGATGAGTGACGAGAAGCGCCAGAGGAACTCGATCCGGGCTGGTCCAGTCGGGAAGAGTTCCTGGACGGCGGCTAGGGCGTCTTCATCGGGCTCGCGGCCGAGAGAATCCCGGAAGTGGTGGACGAATCGACCGATCGCAGTGAGCTCGAGCTCTGGGGCTGGATCACGGACCGTGCTCACGGGTGGGCCAGCCAGAAGTCCATCATAGAAACCACGAATATACCGGCGATCTTCACCCGGCAGCATTCAAGCCGGATGAGTGTCTCGTGCTAGACGACAATCTTCACAGCTGATGTCGAAGTGCCGTTCGCCCGCCAAGGAGAACCGAGCGACAGTCCCGATGGAGACATGAACGACGGACATCCAAGCGAGTAGGAACCGGCGTTCAGCTCACGCGTCGTCCAATTGCGACAAGGCTGCGAGGGCTTTGTTGGTCTCGCGCTCTGCTTCGTCGACGACCTTGCCAGCGGCTTCGACCGCTGCCATCTCGATCAGTTCGGCTGCGAGAAGTGCTTCGAGGGCATCGGTTGCCGCAGCGTCGGCGATCAACCCAGCGACGATCAGGGCCTGGACAGCTTCGATCGCCGCTGCAGTCTTGATGTCTTCGGCGACTGCAACCGTGGCCATCGCGTCGAGCATGGCCGCTCCTGAGATCGCATCCGCGAGTTCGATCGTCGCCTCTGCTTCAGCGATCGCGCGCACCTCTTCGCCGACCATCATCAATGCTTCGGGGGTCAGGAAGCCTTGAGCGATGGGGAATCCGCCCGTCGTCCGGATTGCCGCTTTCAGCTCCGACGCCCACGTGTGCTCGAACAACAGGAGTCCGACCGAGGCGCCGGGTTGCAGATCGTCGGCGAGCGCTGTCAGCTCCTCGGGGCCGAGCCCGAAGGAGCGCTCGGCACCACCCGCTGCCTCGGAGGGCTCGCCAGCCGTCGCAGCTTCAATTCCGATCAAGCGGCTGATCACCGCTCCGAAGTCGGCGGCTTCCTCATCGTCTAGCCCGCTGAGCTCGATTGCAATGAGCGCACCGTCGTCGTTCTTGAAGACGAATTGAAGATCGATGACCCTGATCAGACCGCGCGCGGTCAGCCGCTCGAGTTCGTCGAGCACGAGCCCTTCGAACTCGGCTTCCGGGCCGAATCCGATCACGAGCAGTTGCAGGGGGCCGATGTCGTTGAAGTCCATGAGGTTGTGTTCCTTCGGGAGTGGTGAATAGCGGGGAAAATCAGCGGCCTTGGTGCGCCATCATGTCGATCACGACGGTGATGGCGAGGATGAGAGCGTCGTCATGGCCCGGGCCGATCTCAACGCCGTACGAGTCGGTTACCCGGAACCATTTCTTCGAGACGGTCGCAACAGTGCCGCCGCCCTGTTCGATTCGGTATTCGTGTTGGAGGATGTTGCCTTTGGTCGTCATGTCGGCGCCACCCGGGACGTCGATGGTCCACCGGTCGCGCAGGGGAGTGATGAGTGCGTTGTGCACCTTGGCGGCTGCCCCGCCGTCGCTTCGCTCGACCGTCATCGAGTCACGCACACGCGCGACTTTCTCTTGGATCTTGTACAGCTCGTGACCATTTGCATCTTCGAACTTCAGCGTTGATCGCAGCCGCATCGCCTTCCCGTCGACTTTGAATGCCCGTCGGCCCTGCTCGTCGGCAATGTTGAAGTCGTCACCGATCGCGAACATCCGTTGCCGCATCTGATAGCGATTTCCCGCCGCAGGAGCTCCGCGTCGTCCACCGCCAGCGGCGCCGGCGACGACAGCGCCGGTTGCGGCGGCTGCGACGACCGGTCGTCGCGCCGGCCCGGCTCCTCTGCGTCCAACTCGTCTCGGCATCGTGGAATCCTTTCGTTCGGATCGGAGCATCCCTTGATCGAGATGGCATCCGGTGTGTGGAGATACTACGGCCACGTTGTCGAGTCCGTCATTCAGAAATCGCCATGATTTCCTGCAGATTGAACCTCGAACCGAGGGCATACAGCACTAGCAGGAGATGTCTTCAACGACCTCGATCCTGGAGGACCCGACCGAGACCATCTCGATCTTGTCGCCGTCGCAGGGGTCGAGGAGGACGTAGAGGTCGGCGTTGCCACCGAGGTAGAGGCGTTGGCGGACCGGTAGCGCACCGTCGACGTCGGTGACGATCACCGGTTGAGCCTTGAAGCCCATGAAGGCGGTCACGAACCCGCTCTCGGCGCCCTTCTCGTTGAACTCCGGTCCTCTGAGGAGGACCTCAGTGCTGAGAGCTGCGATGAACAAGAACACGATCGCCATCGCAGTGAACGCGGCCCGACGCGGTTGAGTGAAATCGATGCGAAGCATGCTTGGCATTTCTGAGGTGAGGTCGAGGGTGAAGGCCAGGAGCGAGATCCCCACGATCGGACCGACCACCAGAACAAGAACGAGGTCGGCCCAAACGGAGAGCACGGCCGCCAGGAGGAACCAGACCACCCCGAAGATGGCGCCGACGAAGATTCGATGATCTTCGATCCAGCGAGATGTTCTGTCGCTCACGGCCGACTCGACTGTGTCGAGCCAGCCGCGGATGTACAGAAACGGCCCGAATGCAGCGATGAGATAGGAGATGGCGGCGAGCGCATCGACCACTCGTGAGGTCGGATCGATCCCGATGTCGACGGGACGGACCCCGAGGTGGCCCAGGTACCTTCGCCACAGCAATGAAAGGATCGAAGCGAGCGCCCCTGCCACGGGGACCAGTCCGAGTGCAACGGCGACCAGTCGAGATCTGCGTTCGCTTGTGGTGACCTCGAGGTCGGTGGCGACGTCTCGGAGCACTGCCGCTGTTGCGGGGCCTGGGAGCCAATTCCCGCCCGCGTGGACTGCCCGCACAGCGGTGTTGAACTCATCGGGGTCGGCATCGACTTCAACAAAGCCCACGGCACCGGCCTCGATCGCGCGGGCGACCTCGTCGTGGCGGGGCGGGGAGGTGGTCAGAGCCAGGACGCGGAGCTCGGGCAGCTCCGCCGTGGTCGAGGCCATCTGGCGGTAGGTAGCGCCCTCGGGGAAATCGACATCGATGACCGCCACGTCGGCTTGGTCGGCGAGCTCTTCCAATGACTGGAGGCGCCGAGCGAAGTGGACGACCTCGATCTCGTCGTCGGATTCGAAGCCGAAGTCGTCGAGCGTGATCGGTCGGCGAGCAATGATGAGAACACGAATCGTCATCAGGTCGCTCCATCTGCAGTGGATGCGCTTGAATCGCTGGCAATCATTTCTATTCCTCCACGCTCTCTACTCCTCCATGCTCGCACCACATGATGGTGGGGGCATACATGTGGTTATCGGCTGGCTGCTGTGCTCGGAGATTGTGGCCAATCGAGTTTGGGGCGTGGCTCCCTGAACAATGCTGCGACGCGAAATCGTCACGTCCGCCCAGCCGTAGTAAGTCGAATATGTTCGGGGGGGTGACGATTGCAGCGGCTAACGTCGCCCAGATGGGCACAAGCTACCTGCCACCGATCTCTAGCGGGTTCGCTTCGATATGGCATGCCGAGCGGGACTACCTCTGATGCGCCGACTATGACAGGTGACTCCCCAATGAGTGACGACGACGACACGACGGCGGATCAGGTCGATCAGACGACGGGAGCGCAAGACTGGCGACGGTTTCTCACGTTCAAGTGGATGCTCACGGCGGCACTAGTGGTCGTTGTCGGGTTGTGGCTGACATCCACGATCGGGGCCTACGTTGCAGAACTCGACCTGGAGGGCCTCGACTATCCGTACGGGGTGATCTTCACTTTCGTGGTGTTCGATGCGGTCATCCCGATCTTCCCGAGCGAGTCGCTGCTCAACACCGCTTCGACGCTGGTGGCCCAGGGCAACAGCGACCTCGAGATCTGGCGTCTGATCGTCGCCGGCGCACTGGGGGCGATCGTTGGAGACTCGGCGCTCTATTGGCTCTCGCGAACTGTTCTGCGCAGGTTCATGGCCGACCGGCTCGCGCAGGCCGAGGAGAACGACAAGGTCGCAGACTCACTGCGCATGCTCGGAGAACAGGCCAGTGTGCTGATCGTGTTCGGCCGTTTCGTCCCGGGGGTGCGTTTCGCTGTCGGGGCGACGATGGGTCTTACCCGCTACTCGTACTGGCGTTTCCTGCTTTGGGGTTCGATCGGGAGCATCTCATGGGCGTCGTTCACCTGTGTCTCTTCGTATCTTGTTGGCTCGGTGATCGACGGTCGTCCTGTCTTGTCGATGCTCGTGTCCGTTGTGATCACCACCGCTCTGCTCGCGTTCCTCTTCAAGCGGCTGCAGCGTGACTGGAATGAGCAGGATGCGTCCTCACACGCCGCCTGAGTACCTGTGGTTGCTTCAGCACGAATCTTGATCAACTCGATCTGTGCCGATTCCGCGTAACACGAACTACCTCGAAGCACAGAAGATCACGGCCAGTACACTGCGCTGGGTAGCCACACCCGCAGCGTCGATGGCGCTGGACAAGGAGAAGACATGAATGTGAAGTTTCCGCTCGGAGCCCTGCTCATCCTGGCAGCCGTCCTGGGCTACTTGCTCGGCACCGAGTCCGGACGGCAGCAGCGCGACAGCCTTGTCCGCAAGGTTCGGCGAGACGAATCAATCGACGAGTTGATCGATGCCGTCGACGAAGCCGTCGACGAAGCCGTCGCCGATCAGGCTGCGACCGAGGTTGCCTCAGCTGAAGGCTGATCGTTGACGGTCGCCATACAGTAACGACGATCTGCACCAGCGAGATGCGCTGGTGCGGATCGAAAGAGCCGAAGGCCTAGGGGACGAGGATATCAATGGGTTGTTTCATCTTGCTGTTCAGCTTGATCGGGCCACGCTTCGCGCTCGGTTTCACCTGGATCTTCACCTCACTCGTGGATCGCGCCTACGACGACATGTTCGTTCCCGTGCTGGGGTTCGTATTCCTGCCGTGGACCACCCTCATGTACGCCCTCGCCTATGACGGCCAAAACGTCTCGTCTATTGGCTGGTTCTTCGTGGCTCTCGGTGTCTTCGCCGACGTGTCCTCGATCGCGGGTGCTCGCCGCGGCCAGCAGATGTACTACGCGTAGCCGCTAGTTCGAGCGAACATGTCTGTCCGTGGCGCTTCCTTCAGATTGCTCGCGCAATCGTGGGCATGGTAATCCCGGGACATGACGAAGTACTTCGACGATTTCTCGGCGGGTGAGGTGATCGAACTTGGTTCGGTGGAGGTCACCGAGCGGGAGATCATCGAGTTCGCCCGCGAGTTCGACCCCCAGTCGTTCCACGTCGACCCGACCGCTGCAAAGGATTCACCGTTCGGCGGGTTGATCGCGAGCGGCTGGCACACGTGCGCGATGTACATGCGACTGATGGTTGACGGCATGCTCGCCGACTCGAGCAGCCAAGGATCGCCGGGGATGGAGGAGTTGCGCTGGCTCGCTCCGGTCCGGCCGGGCGACATGCTAGCGGCGCGATACACCGTGCTCGAAGTGAAGCGCTCAGCGACGAAGCCCCACCGTGGCACCGTCACGTTCCGGAGCGAGATGTTGAACCAGGACGGCGAGGTCGTGCTGCGGATGATGGGACGCGGCCTGTACGGCACGCGGGACGCTGCCGATGTCCCAAACCCGGTCGAGACCTCGTGACCAAAGTGATGCGCTGACGGTGGCAGAGATTGCCTGTCTTGTCGGTGTTTGTTGGCAGGTCAGGCGAACGCGCTGTGACCAGTAATGGCCTGACCAAGAATCAGCGTGTGGATCTCGTTGGTCCCTTCGTACGTGAAGACCGACTCGAGATTGTTCATGTGACGGATCACTGGGTACTCGAGTGTGATCCCATTCGCGCCGAGTATCGACCGAGCTTCACGGGCGATCTCGAGGGCGACGCGCACGTTGTCGAACTTTCCGAATGATACGTGTTGAGCGGTCGCCTCTCCCTTGTCCTTCATCCGTCCAATGTGAAGAGCGACAAGGAGGCCACGGTTGATCCCGACCATCATCTCGACGAGCTTGCGCTGGGTGAGTTGGAACGATGCGATCGGCTTCCCGAACTGTTCGCGA
>CAJQNJ010000213.1 GCA_905479685.1 uncultured Acidimicrobiales bacterium | reverse complement strand
GATCCACTGACGCAATTGGAAGGGTGAGAAAGGAGGCTTCGAGACCGATCGTCTCGACGCCGACGAACGAGGTTCCCGGAGCGTAGAAGAACATCTGCCCGGCGCTGAGGTCGACGCCGCAGTATCGCCCACCGAAGGGCGCTGAGGTGATGAGTGCGAAGACTCCAACGTCGTTCGGGATCTCCGAGCGCGAGGCAGCAGAGAAACCCATCGATCCGATGCTGAATTGAACGTCGTCCGTCTCGACAACCGTCATCCGGCAGGGGGTGTTTCCTGCGCTGGTGCGCACGTACTCGACGTCAAGGCCGGCGAGCGCGGTCGCAAATTCTTCGGCCTCGTACGCTTCGATCTCGGTCAACACTGGACGTCCCCCTCCTTGGTACGAACCATATGAGTTCGCCACCAGGTCGAACGACCCGAATGAGGCGATTCTGCATAGTGCCTGGTCGCAGCCGTATCTAGGGTCATTCCAGCCGAAAGGCTCGCCCAGCCGCGCACGACTTGAAGAAGGACTCAGAAGTGACTCAGCAGATCGATCACCATTCCCGAGCTATGTTGCCGATCCCCGACCGTCCGGCACCGACGCTGACGACGTACGACGCCAAGGATCCGGATACGAAGTTCCCACCGATCGAGCCGCTGCTGCCGCCGGTAGGTGCGCCCAACGTGTTGGTGGTGCTGGTCGATGACGTCGGCTTCGGCGCGTCGTCGACGTTCGGTGGACCGTGCGAAACCCCAACGGCCGATCGCTTGGCAGCTGGCGGGCTGCGCTACAACCGGTTCCACACGACAGCGCTGTGCGCTCCGACGCGCCAGGCGTTGTTGACGGGCCGAAATCATCACTCGGTCGGCATGGGTTCGATTACCGAGACCGCCACCTCGGCTCCGGGTAACAGTTCGGTGCGACCGAACACCAAGGCACCGCTCGCGATGGCGATGAAGCTGAACGGTTACTCGACCGCCCAGTTCGGTAAGTGCCATGAGGTACCGGTGTGGGAGTCGTCGCCGATCGGGCCGTTCGATGCGTGGCCGTCGGGAGGCGGCGGCTTCGAGAAGTTCTACGGGTTCATCGGTGGTGAGAACAACCAGTGGGAACCGGAGCTCTACGACGGATTCACGACCATCGAACCGCCCGCCACGTTCGAGGAGGGCTACCACCTGACCGAGGATCTGGCCGATCAGTGTGTGAGCTGGATTCGTCAGCAGAAGGCCCTGGCGCCCGATCGGCCCTTCTTCACCTACTTCGCACCGGGTGCAACGCACGCGCCGCACCACTGCCCGGAGGCGTGGGTAGAGAAGTACAAGGGTCGCTTCGACGATGGTTGGGACGCAATGCGCGAGGTGACGTTCGCGCGGCAGAAGGAGATGGGCGTCATCCCCGCCGACGCCGAACTGCCACCCCGACACACTGAGATCACTGCGTGGGACGACATGCCCGACGAACTCAAGCCCGTCCTGAGCCGGCAGATGGAGGTCTATGCGGGCTTCCTCAATCACACCGACCATCACATCGGGCGCGTCGTCGATGCGATCGACGATCTCGGAGTGCTCGACAACACGCTGATCTATTACATCATCGGCGACAACGGTGCTTCGGCTGAGGGCACGATGAACGGTGCGTTCAACGAGATGGCCAACTTCAACGGCATGGCCGACTTGGAGACTCCCGAGTTCATGGTTTCCAAGATCGACCACTTCGGTTCGCCCGAGTCGTACAACCACTTCTCGGTCGGCTGGGCGTGGGCGATGAACACGCCGTTCCAGTGGACCAAGCAGGTCGCCTCGCACTGGGGTGGGACGCGTAACGCCACCATCGTCCACTGGCCCGAACGCATCACCGATGCCGGTGGCTTGCGCGACCAGTTCACCCACGTCATCGATGTTGCTCAGACCATCCTCGAAGCAGCCGGCCTGCCCGAGCCGACCATGGTCAACGGTGTGCAGCAGTCCCCGATGGAAGGGACCAGCATGACGTACACCTTCGATGCGCCCGACGAGGCTGAGCGCCACGACCTCCAGTACTTCGAGATGTTCGGTAACCGCGGCATCTACCACAAGGGTTGGAGCGCGGTCACCAAGCACAAGACGCCGTGGGAGATGGTCGGCGGCAGCCTCCCCGCGTTCGACGACGACATCTGGGAGCTCTACGACGGCAACAACGACTTCACCCAGGCCCGTGATCTGTCGGCAGAGCAGCCGGAGTTGTTGGCCAAGCTGCAGCGGCTGTGGATCATCGAGGCCACGAAATACAACGTGTTGCCGATGGACGACCGCAGCTCCGAGCGTTTCGAACCATCGCTTGCGGGCCGCCCGACACTGATCCAAGGCAACACCCAACTGCTGTTTGCCGGTATGGGCCGCCTGTCGGAGAACAGCGTCATCAACATCAAGAACCGGTCGTTCTCGGTGACTGCCGAGGTCGACGTTCCCGACGGCGGATGCAACGGAACGATCATCGCCCAAGGCGGCCGCTTCGGAGGCTGGGGTGTTGGCATTCGAGACTCGAAGCTGGTGTTCGGCTACAACGTCCTCGGAATTCACGAGTTCAAGGTTTCGGCCGAGACCTCGATTGGATCAGGCAGGCATCAGATGCGCGCCGAGTTCGCGTACGACGGAGGCGGCCTCAGCAAGGGTGGTGACGTGACGCTCTACCACGATGGCGAGGCTGTCGGTTCCGGTCGCGTCGACATGACCCAGGGGATCATCTTCTCCGCTGACGAAACCACCGAGGTCGGCTACGAGGCCGGCACGCCGGTGATGTCGGGTTACACCCCTGCCGAAAGCAAATTCACGGGCAAGATCAACTGGGTACAGATCGACACCGGCGACGACGACCACGACCACTACCTCGACGCCGACGAGCGCTACCGCATCGCGATTGCAACGCAATAGTCGTGCCGTCTGCGGTCTCGACATTCTGTCGAACCGGCACGAACATCTCTCGGTTCGAGATGCTGGATCAGCACGAACCGTGACTTGAGACTGACGAGCGAAGGGACGCTGAAGTGGGAATCAAGGCCGTGCCGAACTGGATCTCCGGCTACAAGCGAGGTTGGTTGACCACCGATGTGATCGCAGGGTTGACCGTCGCTGCGATTCTGGTTCCCGAGGGAATGGCGTACGCCCAGGTGGCCGGTGTGGCCGCAGAGGTTGCCTTCTACACCATTCCGCCGGCGTTGGTGTTGTACGCGTTGTTTCGTCGACGG
>CAJQNJ010000212.1 GCA_905479685.1 uncultured Acidimicrobiales bacterium | reverse complement strand
GTGGTTTCGTCTGATGTCCCGCTGAGGGTCGACGTCGTGGTGCCGGAGGTCGTGTCGATCAAGAAGCTCACCCGAAAGTTGCTGACGAACTCAGCAACGACCTGTGTGGAGCTGGGCATCACGTTGCCGGTCGTCGAGTCGAGGACGCGGCGCACCAGCACGCGGTTCGGCGCTTCGAAGGGGCCCGCGCCAGCGTCGGGGATATTGAATGTCGGACTCGAGGGACTCAGGTCGGTGTAGAACATGCCGCTGAAGTCCATGAAATCTGCGCCCACCTGATTGTCGTCGAAGGGATCGACGACGGCGTACTCGACCCATTGTAGAGGCGAGAGGGTGGCTCCTTCCGCCGCCCCTGGAAGACAGCCCGTGCCGAGTGGGAGCGGCGGGGTGATCTGTATCCGCACCTCGTCCTCCGTGTTGCCGTCCTTCCCGAAGACCGAGCGGAAAAAGTGCCGCCCCTCCGGGGTTTCGATGTGTAGAACCGAGCCCGTCTGAAACGCGCGCGCGCCTTTCTGCCCGATGCCGTTCCAACTCGCGGTCTGACCGCCCCAGGTGTTGTCCCAGTCGAGATCACCGGTCAGATACGTCGGCGCACTACCGCTGGTGAAAGGCCCAGCCGTCTGGCCCCAGGAGAACGTTCGGCGATACGCCTGGTTGCCTGATTGGAGGACGACCGTAGACCCGCTGTTGCCCGCGGAATGAACCAGCAGCTGATCGCTCAGATACAAACTGGTCAGGATGCGAAGACGGTCCGCGACAACACCTGTGTTGGCGCTTTGCGGATCGAGGACGGCTTGGTCCTCGTCGGCATAGTATTGAAACGCGCCCATCGGGCCGCTGCTGCCACCGAGCAACGGCAGGCTGGGCGGGGTGGAATCGCAAGTAGGCTCGCGGCTGCCGTTGGGTGATCCGAAGAGACCCGCCCGCGAAATGTCCTGGCGAAGCTCCATGATCGCGACGCGCGATGTACCCTGCGCGCTTGCGGTTCGCTGCTCCTGGTAGAACTGCTTGCTCATCGCGGAGCCGAGGCTGTACACGGAGGTGATCGCGGTCAGCCCGACGACCATGGCGACCATCAACTCGATGAGTGTGAACCCGCTCTTTTTCACGCCTAATCTCTCCTCAGCCACTGGACCACCGTCGAGGCGAAAACCGCATCCACATTCGGGGCCGTGCCTATTCCCCAACCGTCCGCGGTTGCTGCGTCGCAGTCCGCACCGCGGAAATTGCTTCCCGAGACCCAGTCCGGGTGCGTAGCGGTTCCCGGCATGTGCCCTGCGCGGTACCAAAACGTGCGAATATCGACCCGGGCCGAGCTTCCCTGCCGAATCCAGCTCAGACGCAAATTGGTGCAGTATTTGATTTCGCTAGCGGTCGACGTGTCGTTGCCAAAGTAATCGAATCCGTAGGATTCGGTGCTGAGCGCCGGCGCCGGTGTGAACCAGTTCGTACCCGTTGTGGTCGCGGCCAGTGGGGCCAGGTACGTGGTGCCGGTCAAGGTGCTGCTGTTGAGCCCTGGCTCGGACCACGAGAGCGAATCCCGGTCGACACGCTCGATCCATCGTTCGGTGATCGCTAGCGCAGTGTTCATCTCGTGGGCCGAACGATTCGCGCCACTGACCGCATGGTGCATCGACAGGATGCCGAGAGAGCCGACGGTCATGATGCCGATCGCGATCATGACCTCGATGAGAGTGAACCCCCTTCGCCTGTGCGTGCGCCAAGCATTCATCGCAGCACCCGTGGGGACCCGGTCCCGTTCGGGATCAACATCTTTCGAGCAACGCCCATGGCGTTGCCATCGAGCTCCCGGTAGGCCAGGAATCCAAATCCAGCCTGTGCATTGGCGGTTTGCCAGTTCGCGAACAAGACGGTGTCGACGAACACCTGGTTGTTCGAACCGGCCTCATAACAGAAGCTGCTGTTCTGCCATCCGTCGACGCGAATCAAGTCGTTGTCCGTCGGGTCGGGGTCGTAGGTGTGGGAGTAGAGATGGTCGACGCAACGCCAGTTTCCGCCGCAGTCCAGCTCGTCGAGGGTCACGTCGGCCACGTTCTCGAAGGTGCTCAAGGAGCAAGCGCCGGCGGTGCCACGGAGCGTCTCGAAGGCAAAGGACTGACTGTTCGGTAGCAGTCCGGTCCCGCCATCGTTCATGTAGTCCACTCGGTGCGCCCGGCCGTAGGCCATCGACATGTACCGCGCCCGCTGAAACAGCGACACCACATCCCGAGCCGCCATCGCCACCCGCCGATCGGCAAACGCCAACCCCATACTCGGCAACGCAGCACTCACGAGAATCCCCATGACCGCCAACACCACCATCAACTCAACCAGAGTAAGCCCTGCACGCTTCTTTCGAGATTCCCCAGGCACGCCTCCCTTAGCTGCAACAGTCGTACCGAAACCTGAGAAGTGCTAACTAGGCGGAATTGCAAGCCATCAGCCATCAGCAACCCGCCGCAGCTATGCAGAACATGCGGCCACTATGAAAAAATTACAGCCCCATAGACAAAGGCCCGTCCGACGGGCCGATCAAGGAGGACTCGCGTGGCGTTGGAATACGACATGGCTTAGCGGACGAAAGTCCGCGCAGCTGTCGGATTCCCTCGCCAGTACGGAGGCCCCGGAGGGGCCGAGTACACCGTAGGTCGAGTCCTCGTAGATACGTACGCGACGCTTACAGAGAGCTCGGTGCGGAAGAGAGGACTCGCGTGTGACTGGAATACGACAAGACGGAGTGGACGAAGTCCACGGAGGTGTCGAATTCAAGCCGCAGTACGCAGCACCGCGAAGCGGGGCGAGTACACCGTAGGTACGAGTCCTCGTAGATACACCCAAAGTGTTTACGAGACATACGGTGCGGAAGAGAGGACTCGAACCTCCACGTCCTTGCGGACACATGAACCTGAATCATGCGCGTCTGCCAATTCCGCCACTTCCGCACGATAAGAAG
>CAJQNJ010000211.1 GCA_905479685.1 uncultured Acidimicrobiales bacterium | reverse complement strand
GGAAGCCGCATTTGTGGGCAATCCACTTTCATCCTCGGACCTCGTCGAGTTCGCTGCTGCTCACGGCGCCCGCTCACCCGTTCTGCAAGTCCTGGATCGCCTGGATGGGCTGACCTACCGCAATCTTCGTGAGCTTTGGAGAGAGCTGGCCGACGTACCTGTCGAGCGATGACCTAGAGAGCTTTGTCTCCTCACACTTCGGATTCGACCCGCGGCACGCCACCTACTTCCTCGGCAAAGAAACAGTGCTCGCCACCGAAATGCCAGGCATGCGACTGTGGCGTGAACGCCTCTTCGTCTTCATGCACCGCAACGCCACCAGCGCCGCCGAATCCTTCGCTCTGCCTCCTGAGGACACTGTCGAAGTCGGGGTACAGGTGCCCATCTGAGACCGACGCGGCTCCTCAGCCGTTGCCAAGGATGCGGTCGGGGGTGACGAAGACCACGATCCTGCCTTCTTCGGCCATTGCACGGTCGTACTCATCGAGGTTGTCGTGCATGCCACCTGCAGCGTGGAACACATCGCGCAACAACACCCTGAGCGCATCGGCGTCCATGCCAGGTGGTCGTTGGTCGGGTCCGATGAGTTCAGCAGGACCCGTCACCGAAAGCCAGCTCCAGCCTCGACGAATCGCGACGGTCACGTGTGCTCCGCGACGAATGTGACCCAATCGAGAGGCTCGCGCCATGGAGACGAACGCCACGTGAGGTTCGCCGGTGATCGGATGGTCGATGACGCCACAGTTGGTGACACTCGAGAGCACCCGCCCGTCGGCCTGCGCGGTGCTGACGACAGCGAGACCGCTCTCTTCGGCGAGCATGTTCTTGACTGCTTCGATGGTGGACATGCGCTGGAACATTACACCTGGTCGTTCGACGCGTTGATCGTCGTATTTGGGACCGATGGTTCAGCTGGCGCTGCAGAACCGAGATGCCCGTCTGGTGCTGAATCTTCTCCACCACTCCGGGCTGGCGAGCGCCGAGGCTCAAGCAGCCGGACATGCCGCACTCCTCGGGCCTTCGCGGGTCATCGACGAAGCGAAGGGCTCGGGGATTGTCGTCGACCTTCCGCTCGAGTATCTGGCCCCGCTCATCCAACCCCACCTCGATCAGGCAGTCGCTCCTTCTATGACAACGCCGAAACTCGCGACCTGCTGTGGAGCAAGAGCGAAGAAGCCATCGGCGGCGAATTCACCCTCTGAGACTCACTCGATTGCCCGCCGCCGGCCTCGTCGGTACGTCTGGCGCCGGTAGCAACTAGCGTGGGCTGACATGGCGCTTCGCTTGCGCATCTGTGCACCGTGTGTGATCGCTGTTTTCGCGCTAGCGAGCGTTCTCATCGGGTGTGGCAGCGACAGCGAAGTGCAGGACACCGACCGCGATGTGGCTATCTACCGATCGATCATTGCCGACGTCGCTGGTCATTCTGACCTCGAACCGAATGACTCAGAAGACCTGCCGCTGTTGTTCATCGAGGCCTTCGGCGCCGACGGCATTGGTCTCGAGGTACAAGTCGAGGTCGTGGCCAGCTTCATCGAGCAGTACGAGATTCGGTTCATCGACGACCGCGAGGAGGCCATCGAGATCGATCTCCCAGGTCTACCTGTTCGCCCCAACAGTCTCTTCCTCGGATTGGGACCGATCGTTCTCGACCGAACCGCCGAAGTCCGCAGCGAGCGTTATCTGAGCACAGACGCCATCAGCGCGTACCGGTACTCGCTGGCGGGCCGGGGTGCCAGCTGGTCCATCGTGGGCGCCCCCGAGGAGATCGAGCCTGAAGGCTTCGTTTCCGCGTCATGACCGTCAAGGAGTTTGACAGACCATACCCAGCCGATCGATCCGTTCTGGGTGATCGCGGTGCACGGTCGCTGCTGCCGGTTCAGGCGTTGCACAGCGCAGGCGAAGCGCTGTTCGCCCTGTCCCTCGTGGGTTCACTCTTCTTCAACGTCAGCGTCGACGCCGCCCGCCCCAGGATTCTCTTCTACCTGGTACTCACGATGGCTCCCTTCGCAGTATTGGCGCCGCTGATTGGACCCGTCATCGACCGACTGCGAGGGGGGCATCGCGCGGTCTTGTTGCTGTCGCTCGGTCTACGGGCGGTTGTGGCGCTGCTTCTTGCGTCCCAGCTGAAGACGTTGCTGCTGTATCCGGAAGCCTTCGTCATCGTCGTCGCGGCCAAGGTCTATGTCGTGGGGCGCAATTCGCTCGTCCCTTCGCTGGTCGGGGACCGCGATCATCTGGTCGTCGTCAACTCCCGACTGGCACGGACGGGAGCTGCATCCGGCGTCGTTGCTGTATTGCTCGGATTGGCGGTTCTTAGCGTCGCTGATGCGAGTTGGTTGCTGCGAGTTGGCGCGATGTTCTACGCACTGGGGGCCATCAGTGCCCTGCGAATTCCCGGGGACCAGATCGAGACCAAGACCCCACCGATCGTCGAATCGACGGAGATGCATGGGCCCGGAATTCAATCCGCCACGATCGGTATGGCGGGCCTTCGAATGGCTACCGGGTTCGTCATCTTCCATGTCGGATTCGCGCTGAAGACGTCGGGGCAGCCAGCCTGGATCGTTGCAGGCATTGCGGCCACGGGGGCCGTCGGTGGATTTGCCGGGACGTTCGTCGCCCCGTGGCTACATCGACGTTGGCATGAGCAGCAAGTCCTGACAGCATCCCTTATTCTCCCAGCGGTCCTGGCTGCACTGGCCGCACTCCGCTTCCATAGCTCGACAGCAATCGCCCTTGCCGCCTCACTCGGATTGGCAGGCAGCATCGGCCGACGAGCGTTCGACAGCGTCATCCAGACGGAGGCCCCTCACGCCCGGAGGGGCCGGGCCTACGCGGGACTCGAAACGCGGCTCGAGATCGCCTGGGTCATCGGTTCGTTGGTTGCGGTCCTTGCCCGGCTACCGAACTGGCTTGGACTCGCGATCCTCACGGCCAGTTTGGGGGCGCTGAGCCTCAACCGGATCTTCGCCGCTGCAGCTGCTGCTCGAGTTGGAACCGTCGCTGGAGCCACGACCCTCCCCCTGCGACTCATGGCAACAGCCGAAACTCTCGCGGCACGCGGCGACCGACAACAGGCCATGCTCGTTGCGTTGTCGGCTGCTGAGGCGGCCGCCGTCGTTGGCACAGTTGCCCCCGAGAGGTTGGTCGAGCTCCAACAGCGGAGTCGTGATGCAGTATTCGGCGACGACCCATCAGATGCGAAGGCCGTGCTGCGGCTGGCCCACAATTTGGTCGCGGAATCGAGTGAGCGAACAGCGCGGTGAACAGGTTGTTCCCAACCGACTCTGACTGAGTGCAACAGACCCGAGCCCCTCGAGCCTTCGCCCGAGCGTGTCAGACCTCGGCAGCGGTGCGTTCGCTTTCAAGTTGAAGCTCGTCAGCGAGGCCACTGATTCCTTTTCGCATCTGTTTGTCAGTCGTTCCCTTGACTGCTCGACCCAATCGGTTGAGTTCGTAGCGATAGACGAGCGTGAGCGCAGTGCCGTCTTCGTGCTCGGCGATGTTGAAGTCGGCGGTGGCTCCCGAGATCGGAAGCTTGAAGGTCTCGTAGAGATTCACCGTCATGCGTTGATCGGGGATATACGTTTCGATGCGTTCGTTGACTCCTCCCATCGGAGCGAAGTCGCAGTGCCGGGTCGATCCCTCCCGCACGGGCCCCTCCGATGTCAACTCGGAGCTCTTCACACCAGAGTTCCATCTGGCGATATCGCCAAATTGGTCGAGCACCTCCCAAACCTTCTCAACGGGCGCTCCGATTTGGCGGGTAATGGTGAATTCAGGCATTGCGCACTTCCTTTTGTTGTTTGCACGTATGACGTTCGTAGTTCTGCACTCGACAATGCAGAACGTTGGATGCTAATCTACACTCAATGGTGCAGAATGCAAGGTCCACACAAAAGCGGGTCGGACGACGACCTGGCTTCGACCGGGAAGCTGTCGTTGCTTCAGCCATCACCGCCTTCTGGGCGAAGGGCTTCGAGGCGACGACCCTCAGCGATCTCGAAGCGGCAACCGGGGTCGATCGCTCGTCGATCTACAACAGCTTTGGGGGCAAAGAAGGCCTGTACCGCAGTGCTGCCGCCGCGTACGTCGACAGTGCAGAGGACCTTCTGTTCGAACCCCTCCACAAGGGCAGCGGCGGGGTCGCCGACATCATCGAGTTCGTCGACCGGCTCGAGCAGAATCTCGCCGCCGGCACCAACCCCCCAGGCTGCCTCATCGTGAACGACATGGCCGCAGTCGTCGACGACGAATCGACCAACCGCTATCTCACGCGCCTCGAAGACGGACTGCGCGCCGCCCTGGAGCGGGCCTCCGAATCAGGAGAGACGGACGCAGGCTTGACTGCCCAGCGCTGCCAGGTTCTTGCCGCCGCAATTCTCGGAGTCAACATCACCCACCGCAACGACAGCTCTGGAACTCGAGCATCAACGCTCATCAACGCTCTTCGCTCAGAAGTCCAATCGTGGATCGAGCCTCCGACTCGAGGTTGAGACGTCCGACGCGATGCTGCTCCGACCAACGGAACAGCTCACGGTATTCGACGGTTCCTACCGTTCGTTCTTTCCAGCTCGCAAGAGCAGCCACAGACCGAACCATCCTTCGCCGATCACAGAGGGCACGGCCACCATTGCCGTGAAGATGGCCTCATTGTCGGCGTAGTCAGCGAGGAGCGAGTGCGCAAGGGTGTCGACCACGTACGCGACACCAGCAATCATCATGATCCACCCGAGTCCCCTCGGCGCGAGACCAGACCTGATCACGAGGTATCCGAGGAACACCAGGTGGAGCCCGAACACGGCAAGCCCGACCAGCCATGTCGAGTTGAACATCTCCAATGCCACCAGTGCCTGTGCATGCAGCTGATCGGTTGGGATCACGTCGAGGAAGTCGGACCCACCGAGCAACTGCAACGCCTGGAAGAAGAACACCAATGCGACACCCAGGAGCACGGTGTAGACCAGTCGGAACCAGGCCGTGAGCAACGAGAGGTCCCGATTGGTTTCCCGGAAGAAGATGTAGAGCGCCCACGAGATCACGATGTCGATGACAAAGATCGCCAGGAAACTGACGAGGCCGAGTCGAAACAGGCCCTCGGACCCAGCGATGTTGGCGGCTGTCGCCGCTGCATCACCCGATTCGATCAGCCCTTCTCGGACTCCGAAGTTGCCGAAGATGGCCAGCACGAAGAGCAGGATGTAGCTGACGCCAGCGATCTTTGCGGCCTGTCGCTGCGAGGTCTCGCCGGTGTGAGACATCGTCGAGGCGGTGGCGGTGGGTTCTGAGACGGGCGCCGTGGCGGTCATCGGGCTACTCCTCGGTTGATCTCGCGCTCGGCTGCCGCGGTCCGTGCGACGATGACGGACTTACCCTTCAGCGCGCCGGCTTCCATCTGCTGGATCGCATCCGCAGTGTCGGCCAGGCTGAAGCGCTGTCCGATCGAGGGAATCACTTCTCCCGACTCGATGAATGCGGCGACCCGTTCGATCATCGAGTGATGTTCGGTACTGACGAACATGGTGAGCCGTTGGGAGACGAAGGGTGACAGCAGCAGCGCCCGGAGTTGTCGGCCGAGACCGCCGGTGAATGTGTCACCACCTTCGCCCCCGACGATCACAAGCGTGCCTCGCTGGGCAAGCGCACGGCGGAGACGGGCGATG
>CAJQNJ010000210.1 GCA_905479685.1 uncultured Acidimicrobiales bacterium | reverse complement strand
CAAGAGCTGTGGCTCGCCGGGGGCGGTGGGCTCCGGGCGGGTCGATGCGTCCACCTCACGGTTCAGGCCGTGTTCGGTGGCGTACTGGTCGAAACGGTCGAGCAGTCGGTTCAGCTTGAGATCGGCCGACGCCACATGGTTGGCGAAGGAACCGGAGAACTGGGCGGTGGAGCCGCTCACGCCGGCGAAGCGACCGGTCAGGTCGACGCCCACCTCACGCAGCGCGTTGATGTCGAGGGTCCGCTTCTCGGGACTCCCCACCAGTTGCAGCGACGGCACTCGGCGGGCCTTGTCGATGTCGTCGATGTCGTCGTACTTCTCGTCGAGCACGCCGGTGGTGTCCATCCACCAGTGGATGTCCATCCCGCGGTAGGTGCGGGGCATGCGGGTGTGTTCGCCCACGGCGAGGGTGACGTCCCGTCCGGCGCGGGCGAGCTCGTCGGCGAGCTGGGCGCCGGACGCAGAGGCGCCGACCACCAGGACGCGGCCCTCGCCGAGCTGATCGGGGTTCCTGTAGTGGATGGGGGAGAGCTGGTCGATCCGTTCTGGGACGGCGTCGGCGATCCCCGGGATCTTCGGGGTGCTGCAGGCACCCGTGGCGATGACCACGGCGCGTGTCCGCCACACCCCGTTGTTCGTCTCGACCCGGAAGCCGGGGTCGCAGGGCTGTACGTGACGGACCGTCGTGTGGGTCACCACCGGAGCATCGAAGGAGCGGCGGTAGCCGTCGAGGTAGTCGACGACCTCGGCGGCCGTCATGTAGCCATCGGGGTCGCTCCCCGAGTAGTGGTAGCCGGGTAGCCGGCTGAGCCAGTTCGGCGTGAGCAAGCGGAGCGAATCCCAGCGTTCGGTCCTCCAGGAGTTGGCGGCATCGCCGCGCTCGAGGACGACGTGGTCGATCGACTGCCCGGCGAGGCAGTGGCTCATTGCGAGGCCTGCCTGGCCGCCGCCGATCACGACGACATCGGTGTTTCGTGCAGTGCTCATGGGACTCACTCCTCCGCTCGACCGCACGGGTCAGGCGACCTCGACGACAACGGCGGTTGGGTTGGTCACCAGGTCGAACACAGCCGAGCGCTTCTGCGACTGGGCGACGACTGCGCGGATCTCCTCATGGGATGCGTCGGCATCGATTTCGTAGCGGACGCTGATTCCGCCGAAGCCGTTGCGGACGTCGGCGTCGATGCCGAGAATGCCCGCGAGGTCCATGTTGCCCTCGACGGTTGCCTTCACCGAGTGGAGTTGGATACCTCGGTTCTGCGCCACGGATGCGACACCGGCAGTGAGGCATCCGGCCAGGCCGATCAGCACCATTTCGGGAGGCGTCGGACCGTTGTCGGCTGCGGCAAAGATTTCGGGGTGGTCGGTGTCGACGCTGTACGGCTGACGATGTGACTGTGTCTCACCGAGCCCGAAGAACTCCTTCACCGTCGAGCGGCTGTGGGTGCCGTTCACCCACTCGTTGGTGGCGGCAAAAGTGAACTGTGCAGCGGGTGGTGCCGCGGTCAGCGCTTCCCGAGCGCCGAGAAGTGCCTCGACATTGACGCCGTTGTCGACGGCTGGGCTGGTGCGTTCAGTGATGGTCATTGTGATTCTCCTGTGTTGTCCCGCTGGGCGGGGTTTGTTGTTGATCATCACGTTGCCGAAGCGCAGGCCCTGAAGCTTGGAGATGGCCTGGAGAAGCCATGGAGAAGATCTCCACGAATCCTCCAAGACTCGGCCAGGAGTGATCAGCACCATGAGCCGTATGGAAACCACACAGCTCATCTCCGACCCGACCGACACGCCGAACGGCGACCAGCTTCCCGATGGACATCATTGGCAGGAGGCCGGTGATGCCTGGGGCCGACGGGCCCGCGACTGGGCATGCCTCTTCGAGCACTATGCGTCCGACGTGATTCTGGCCATCTTCGGACGCCTCGACGTCGGCCCAGGTGTCTCGCTACTCGACATCGCCTGTGGTTCGGGTCTGGCCATCCGTTTCGCCGACGCGGCCGGGGCGGACAGCGCTGGCATCGACGCTGCTGCGCCGCTGATTGACATCGCCCGCGACCGAACCCCGGCTGCGGACCTTCGGGTCGGCGACATGTTCGCCCTCCCTTGGGCCGACGAGTCATTCGACGTCGTCACGTCGATCAACGGCATCTGGGGCGGCTGCGAGGCAGCCGTCGCCGAGGCCTACCGGGTTCTGCGGCCCGGTGGTTCGATCGCGATCAGCTTCTGGGGCGACGGCCACCTCGATCTTCGCCCCTGCTTCAGGGCGTTTGCCGTCAATGCCCCAGCAGCGCATTTGGACGGAATGCGTCGCACCAACGGGATCGCCCGCCCAGGCGTTGCGGAGGACATGCTCGCGTCGGTTGGCTTCGAGATGATCGAGCGAGACGGACGCACGTCGACGATCGAGTGGCCGGACGAGGACATCGCCTGGCGTGCGTTGGCGAGCGTCGGCCCGGCCGTGCCGGCTCTGGAGGTCGTCGGAGCTGAGGTGCTGCGGCCCCAGGTCCTCGATGCGATCGAACACCTGCGAGACGACAACGGCATCTATCGGTTCTGCAACGACCACCAGTTCGTCGTCGCCCGCAAGTCGTGATCGCGCCGTGTTCCCCACTGGCGCGTCGACCGCAGATGATGACCCCGGGCCGGTTGGCTATGCTCGCCAGTAGCGGTGCAGCTTGTGTGTGAGGTGCCCACGCCGAGTCGAGGAGGTCGTCGGATGCCAATGTTCGTCGTTGAGCGAGAGTTCGCCGAGAAGTTCGACCCAGACGAAGCCACGCTGCGCCACGTCGACCAGTACCACCTCGACCACGACATCAAATGGTTGACCTCGTTTCTCTCTGGCGACAAGAAGCGCACCTATTGCCTCTACGAGTGTGCCGACATCGACGTGTTGAAACAGCATGCCAGCGACCTCGGTATCCCCGCCGACGCCATCACCGAGGTCACCGAGTTCGCACGTTGAGGCCGTGACCCGCTTCCGTTTCGGCGCATTCGTCGTCGACGAAGACACGGTCGAGGTCATCGGACCAGAAGGCGTCCGCGAGGTCGAACCACAGGTCTTCGGCGTCCTTCGTTATCTTGTGGAGCAACGCGGCCGGCTCGTCACGAAAGAGGAACTCCTCGACAACGTTTGGGGTGATCGATTCGTCTCCGAGTCCGCACTGACCACCCGCATCAAACAGGCTCGCCGGGCCATCGACGATGACGGCAGTACGCAGTGGGCGATCAAGACCGTGCACGGTCGCGGTTACCGCTTTCTCCCTGACGTCGAACTCGACGAAGCCCCAGATGTGCCCGGAACGTCCAACTTCTCTGCACCGACACCAACGATCGCCGTGCTCCCCGACGAACTCCAAGTCGATACTCGCCAGCTCTTTTGCGGCCGCAGCCTCGAGCTCGAGCAGAGCGAGAAGATTCTGGACGAGTCTGGCCGAGACGGGGCATTCGGGTGGATCTGGATCCTCGGCGAACCTGGGATCGGCAAGACCCGCCTGGCTGCCGAAGTCGCTCGGCGTGCCCAAGACCGGGGCCACCATGTGTTGTTCGGGCGAAACGGCGAGGACCTCCGCGTTCCCTACCAGCCGTTCATCGAAGTACTGCGACCTGCCTCAGCCACGACCGACGCCACACCCGATGCACCATTGCCAGCTGGTCTCGGCCCGCTCCTGCGCGACTCGGCTGAAGCCTCCGCTGATGCGGCGCAGGCCGACAACGCCGTCGACAACGACACGAGGCGATATCGCATGTTCGAGGCGGTCACCGAGTGGCTCGTCGACCTCTCGACCGGTGCGCCAGTCACGATGGTCATCGACGACGTCCATTGGGCCGCCGACTCCACGTTGCAGCTGCTGTCCCACCTGCAGCGCCGCCATACCGGGGCCGCGATCACGTTCGTCCTCACCTCCCGCGATACGGCGCCCGACGTCAATGCTCGGGTCTCGGACCTGATCGCCGCCGGCACCGGCCAGCCGGCAACGGCAGTCTTGCGCCTCGAGGGATTGACCAGCGACGAAGCCGTGAAGCTGCTCGGCGATGACCTCGACCTGGCCGATATCATGCGCCAGACAGCGGGGAATCCCCTCTTCCTTCAGGCCGTGAACCGAGCCGATGGCTCCGTCGACATGCAGAGCGCCGTACGGCGTCGGCTCGCCAGCCTTGACGAGCAAGTGCAGGAGACCCTGAGAGTTGGTTCGGTCCTCGGCCTCGAGTTCGAACTGCGGGTCGCTGCCACCGCCACGGACCGAGACGAGCTCGACGTCCTCGAAGACTTGGAGTTCGCGGTCGCCGCCAGGCTGCTCGATGATGTCGGCCACGACCGGTTCCGGTTCACCCACGCACTCGTGCGGTCCTCGCTCCGCCACGAGCTCAGCTCCTCCCGACAAGCCCGGATGCACCGCCGAATTTCGATCGCCATCCACGAGATCTTCGGCGACGAACCTCGCCACCTTCCAGAACTCGCTTTTCACACGGCTGAGGCTGCCACGGTCGACAGCCGGCTGCGGCCCCTGGCGATCGAACGTCTCCGGCGAGCGGCCAAGGAATCGTCGGCCCAGTTCTCCTTCGAGGAGGCAGCCCAGCTCATCGAGCGGGCACAGTCACTCGCCGACCCCGGCGACGTCGATCTCGCGGCACGACTTGCCCTCGAAAAGGGGATCGCTGAGTCCCGCGCTGGTCAGAACATGACTGCTGCGCACACGTTCGACACTGCGGTCACCGCCGCACGACAAACCGACGACACCGTGCTTCGAATCGAAGCTGCGATTCGTTATGAAGACGCCTCGTGGAGGCCCGGGCTTCCCGGAGTGGTCGCGCTCGATCGACTCCGCGAGGCCTCTCTGCTACTCGACGAGGCCACTGGCGACGGAACACCCATCGAAGACGAAGCCGAGCTTCGCGCCCGCCTCGCCGTCGGCACCCTGCGAGCGCTCGCGATGTCTGGACGCTCCGACGAAGTTGGGGACGCATTCGATGAAGCACTATCGCTCGCTGCCGAGCTCGGCTCGCCCAACATCGAGGCCAACGTCCTCAGCGTCTACATCGGCCAGATCATGTTCTACGAAGGGCTCGACCGGACCGAGCAGATGGTGCGGCGCCTCGCCGAACTCGAACCACAGATCGACGAGGGCGACGTGGCGTTACATGCGATCCACGACAGGCTTCTGTATGCCACCATCATGGGGCGATTCGATGAGCGACACGAGCTCGTGACCACGATGGCAGAACTCCAGGGCCGTTCACACTCTCGCTTCTGGGAGTTCATTCGGGCCAACCAAGAGGCCATGGAGGCGTTCTACCGCGGCGACCTCGAGGCCAGCGAGACCCTTGCCGAACACTGCCTCGAACTCGCCAACGCGCTCCCAGAGGAGGATGGCAGCGGCACGTACGGACTGCGAATGTTCTTGATCCGGCGAGAACAGGACCGCCTGGCCGGAATGGCACCGATGATCCGTCACGTTCTGGCGAATGCCGATGACGATTCCATCTGGACTCCCGGCCTGGCACTGCTCTTGGTGGAAACCGGAGCCCACGACGAGGCGACAGCGGCCCTCACAGCGGTGCGCGCCAGCGGCTTCGAACTCCCCGTCGATGCAATGTGGAGCACGGTCATGGTGCTGCTCATCGAGACGATGGTGCAGCTCGGCGATGTCGAAGGCTGCACCGTGCTGCGGTCCCGATTCGAGGGTCTGGCCGGAACCAATGTCACCACCGGATCTGGCCTGCTCTGCTTCGGGCGCGCCGAGCGTTACCTCGGCATGCTGTCGCTGGTGATCGGCGACCTCGACGCGGCCGAGGACTACCTCGGTGTGGCCATGGAGGCCGACGCGGCGGGTGGTTCGGTGCTCTTTCGCAACGAGAGCCGTCTGTGGTTGTCTCGCGTGCGGCGGGCCCAGGGGCACGTCTCGGAGGCGAACGCGATGCTCGACGTGGTCGCCCAGGAGGCAACGGCGTCCGGGCTGCGTCGCCTCGAGCGGTTGGCGGCCGATCGCCCGTCCTGAAGGACAGCGCGAGCCTCACCAGGGCATCTCCAGATCTTCTCCACACTGTCTCCAAGCTCGTTGCGCCACATCCGTCGAAGGTGGGAGTCAACAACAACACGGCCCCGACCTGGGGCTCATCACTGGAGACAACATCATGACAATCACCGACACCCCGACCGAGATCAACGGCGTTCCGACCGCGAAACTCTTCGGAACGATCGAGAAGCTCCGCAACAACAGCGAACTCGCTGCATTCCGGTTCTCTGCCCGCAACACGTGGGTCGAGGGCACCGCAAGTGCATCGACGATCCACGAGTGGTACGGCGCTGGTGCCGACCAGCTGCATGTCGACGCATTCACATTTGCCGCCGATCACCCAACGCTCGGGCACGGTCACGGCCCGACCCCACAGGAGTACGTGCTCCACGCCCTCGCTGCCTGCATCACCGCCGGTGTCGCCACCGGAGCCGCGGCTCGCGGGATCGAGCTCCGTTCGGTTTCCTCGACGGTCAGTGGTGAGATCGACGTCCGAGGTGTGCTCGGCATCGATCCCGACGTGCGTAAGGGATTCAGCTCGGTCACGATCGATTTCGACATCGATGCCGACGCATCCCCTGAGGAGATGGACGCTCTCGTCGCCGGAGGGACCAAGTACTCCGCCGTGTTCGACATGCTCGTCAACCCGACCTCCGTCGAAGTGACCCGGAGCGGGTCTACAGACGCCGAGTCCTGAGTGGTGATGACCATGGACAACAACGACCCAGTATTGATCGCACCCGACGGGTGCACCCCCTACCGACAATCGTCGGTGACTCCGGAGGTGTCTCGGCCTCGGCACCTTCTCGGGGTCTGGGCGCACCCGGACGACGAGGCCTACCTATCGGCTGCACTCATGGCCCGCACCGTCGAGGAGGGCGGACGAGTCACACTCGTGACCCTGACCGACGGCGAAGCCGGCTTCTCCGATGACGATCCGAGACCGGTCGACGAGCGGGCACGGCTGCGTCGTCTCGAGCTGCTGTCGGCCATGGCACGGATCGGCGTGACCGACGTGCGGTTCATCGGCCTGCCCGACGGGAGTGTCGCGCAGCATGGCGGCGAACTGCTCGTCGAGACGATCCGCGAGATCATGTGCGACATTCGCCCGGACGTTGTCGTCACCTTCGGACCAGATGGCATCACCGGACATGACGATCACGTGCACAACTCGTGGGCGGTGACCCGAGCTTGGGCCGGGGTTGGGATCGGCGACCTCTGGTATGCCGCCAAGACGCAGTCCTGGCTCGACGAGTGGCGTCAGGTGCACGACGAGTTCGGGGTCTGGATGGCTGGTGAACCGGCCGGGCTCGACCCCGACGATGCCGTCATGCTCCTCGAACCGACTGGTGCGGAGCTCGACCGGAAACGTGCGGTCCTGGGCGAGCACCAGAGCCAGACCACGGCGATTGCGACGGCGCTGGGCGAGGACAGCTACCGCAGCTGGATCCGCCAAGAGGCCTTCCGTCGGCCCTCACCGGTTGATCTGGCCGCCGTTGTGGGATCGGGCAGCCACCAGGTGTTGAGCGGTGTCAGCTGATGACCATGACCGACATCGCAGTACATCGCTCGGCAACGGCGTCTGGCTCGCCCCGTCGCGCTGCCATCGACGACACCACACCGTTTGCGCTCGCCCTGATCCCATTCGGCCTCGCCGTGGGCGGGGCGAGCGCCGCTGCGGGCCTGTCGGGCACAACAGCACTGTTCGGCGCGATCGTCCTGCTCGCTGGCGCCGCTCAACTCGCTGCCATCGAGGTGCTGGGTAGCGGCGGCAGTGTCTTCTCGGCGGTCCTCGTCGCCGGTCTCGTGAATCTCCGGTTCGTCTTCTACGGCACTGGCGTCGCGAGTTGGTTCGACAGCTTGCCGCTCAGGCGACGACTCTTGCTGGCGTTCCCGATCGTCGACCAGACCTTCATGTTGTGTCAGCAGCGCTTCGAACACGAGCACGACCTGGCCTGGCGGCAGCGGTACTACGTGAGCGCCACCGTGCTGCTCGGTGGCACGTTCGTGGGCTGCCAGGTGATCGCGTACCGGCTCGGATCGACACTGCCCGATGGGCTCGGACTCCATTTGGCTGCGCCACTCACGTTCGCTGGAATGCTGACGACCAGTCTGAAGCGGCGAGGCGATGTCGTCGCAGGAACGATCGCGGCATCAATCGTCATCGCTGGATCGAGCCTCCTCGGCCCACTCGGCTTGCCACTCGGGGTGATGGCAGGCGTATCGGTCGGGGCCCTCACACCGACGAAGCAAGACACCTCGCCGCCGAGTACCGAGGAGGCCACGTCATGACCGCTGTCATCGCCTTCACGCTCGCTGCTCTGGTCACATTCCTCCTGAGGAGCAGCATGACGCTGGCCAGAGTGGGCGCTGACTCGACCTCACCGAACATGAGGTCATTGATCGCTCTCGTGTCCCCCGCCGTCCTATCGGCCATGATCGCATCGGCCTTGCTGCTCGACCACAGTCAGGTGGTGAGCCCGAGGATCGCTGAAACCTTGGCAATCGGCGCTGCCATGCTCGCCGTCCGCAGGACAGGCAACGTCTCGGCTGCCCTCGCCATCGGGATGCCGGTGTACTGGCTCGCTACTGCGCTCGGCATTGCTTGAGCCGAGGCCTCTGACGAAGCGCCGTCGACGTCGACTGGGGCGACTGAGGAACCCGAGGGCATGTGCAACACTGCGACATGCATCCGTTTCGTGCGTCGATGGCCGGCCTCGCCTGTGGGCTGGTCGTGTTGGTCGGTTGTGGTGGCGACGCCACCGATGAGAGCGCGGCCAACCTCCCGTCAACGACGGCAACGACAGCTCCGGCGCCCAGCACGACAACAACCACCACCTCCACCACCACCACCTCGACGACAACAACGACTGCTCCCGTCGCAGAGATTGCAATCAACCAGGTGCAGGTCCTCGGATCGCACAACAGCTATCACCAGAAACCAGACCAGGCGCTGTTCGACGCGCTTGCGGCGCTGGCGCCGGAACTCGCCGAGAGCATCGAATACTCGCATCGCCCACTCACCGAACAGCTCGAAACGTTCGGAATCCGTCAGCTCGAGATCGATGTGCACGCTGATCCCGAGGGAAGCATGTTTTCGACCGGGGCGGCCGACGCTCTGGTCGGCCTGGCGGACTCGGCAGATCCGACTCTGTCACAGCCGGGATTCAAGGTCCTGCACACCCCCGATGTCGACTACGCGACCAGTTGCCTGACGCTCATCAGCTGCCTCGAGGAGATCGACGCCTGGTCCACCGCACATCCGACACACCTTCCGCTCATGATCATGCTCGAGATCAAGTCCGAGTCGGTTCCCGACGTTGCGGCGGACGAAGGGATCGACCTCACGATCGAGTTGCCGTGGACCGAACCGCTCGAAGCGACCTCGGAATTGCTCGACGCGCTCGACGCCGAGATCCGTTCGGTGTTCGAGGCTGGCCGGCTGATTGAACCTGACGATGTTCGCGGCGATGGGGTCACCCTCGAAGCTGCAGTCCTCGAGAATGGCTGGCCCTCGCTCGCCGACAGTCGCGGCAAGGTGCTGTTCACGATGACCGATGGGGGCGAGATCCGCGACCTCTACGTTGACGGCGCGCCGAATCTCGAAGGCAGGCCCATCTTCACGAACGGAACACCCGGGAACCCCGATGCCGCGTTCGTGCGCTTCGACGACCCTGCCGACCCGGGCCTCGATGAAGCTGTCGCTGCGGGATATCTCGTCCGAACCCGCACAGACAGCCCCACGGTTGATGCCCGTACGAATGACACAACGCGGCGAGATCTGGCGATCGAGAGCGGAGCCCAGTTCCTGAGCACCGATTATTACGACGTCAGCGAACTCTTCGACAGCCCATACAAGGTGGAACTTCCCGGTGGAGTGGTCGCCCGGTGCAATCCAATCAGCGCCCCTGCTACGTGCACCGAAGACCAACTGGCCGAATAACTGCGGGTTGGACCTGCACACGCCAGCCTTCCTTGCTTCCACGGGGCTGCTCTCGCGCGGGCGATGGATGGGGCTTCGGCACGTAGGCTGGACCGACATGAAGCGCTCTTTGCCGATCGACAAGACCGACATGGTCTCGCTGCCGATGTTCGCATTGACGATGATTGCCGAAGCTCGAGCGCTGAAGGACCGCAGCGACCTGCGCGAGCCGGGTGATCTCGATGTCTGGACACGCGACGAGTTGTCCGATCCGTCGCTGCCGCCCGACCCCCTCCACCCAGTCGGGTACGAACGCAACGACACCAGGGCGAGCTTGTTGATGCTCGCGGGCAACATCACAGTGAACTTGGCGCTTGCCGGGATGATAGGACGGGTCAACCGCCAACTGTTCAACAAGCGGGTCATGACGGTCGATGGTCGACGGGGCGCATTCGTCGCGGCAATGGTCACATGGGATTTCCTCTACTACTGGAGCCACCGCTGGCAGCACGAGAAGCGGGTGTTCTGGGCCAGCCACGTCGTCCACCACTCGAGCGAGCACTACAACTTGTCGACGGCGCTCCGGCAGCCCTGGTCGGGGTTCCTGCTCTCTTGGGTGTTCTTCCCGATGCCTCTGCTCGGGTTCTCGCCCGCGTTGACGGCAAAGGCAGGGCAGCTCAACCTGCTGTATCAGTACTGGATCCACACCGAAACGATCGACCGGCTGGCCCCGACGGCCGAAGCGGTCCTCAACACACCGTCACATCATCGGGTCCATCACGGCGCAAACCCCCAATACCTCGACAAGAACTACGCAGGAATCCTCATCACCTGGGACAAGCTGTTCGGCACGTTCGAACCCGAGGTGCGCCGCATCAAGTACGGGCTGACCAAGAACATCAAGACCTTCAACCCCTTCGGTATCGCGTACGGCGAATTCGCCGACATCGCCCGCGACGTCCGCTCCGCCAAGGGTTGGCGCAACAAGGTGGGCCATGTCTGGAATCGGCCCGGTTGGCAACCAGACACCGCCGAGCAACCTCAGACACGCACGCAGGTGGCTCGATAGATCGAAGCACTCCGAGGATGTGAGTGACTTCTCGGCCTGTTGTCAGCTCGAGCAGGGCGCCGGATACGAGCCCGATGCACCTGGCCATGCCCCGATGGACGAAACACGTTGGCACATCGTTGTATCGTCTCCGAGATGCCAACCGACCATCGTGAGCACATGTGGTTCACGAACCGTCGAGCGTGGGTCGATCGCACCACGATCGGAATTGCAGTGGCGGCTGGTTGGTTCGTCGTCGTCCTGCTGATCGGGCCACACGGAGACCTCAGCGCGTCGGCGAGTCGGATGCTGGCGATCTTCGGCGCCGCCGTCGTGCTCTGGATCACCGAGGCCATCCCCCTCTCGGCGACGTCGATCTTCGTGATCTTCGCCGAGATCTTGTTGATCTCAGACGAGGCGATCGTCGGGTTGCCCGCAGAGTTCGAGGCTCCGACCTATCAGAGCATCTTCGCCACGCTGGCCAGCCCAGTGCTGATGTTGTTTCTGGGTGGCTTCGTGCTCGCCGACTCGGCCGCGAAGTACCGCCTCGACCGCAACCTTGCCGGTGTACTCCTGCGGCCCTTCGGAAACTCACCGCGTTCGATTCTCGCCGGGCTCATGGCGATCACCGCCCTATTGTCGATGTTCGTTTCGAACACCGCGACCACGGCAGCCATGATGGCCGTCGTGCTCCCCGTGGCGGCCGGGCTCGAACCCACCGATCGTCTACGGACAGGTCTCATTCTCTCGGTTCCCGTTGCAGCGAACGTGGGCGGGTTGGGCACACCGGTTGGATCCCCGCCAAACGCGATTGCGCTTGGGCGACTCCAAGACCAAGGGATCGAGGTCGATTTCCTGAAATGGATGGCGCTGGCGGTGCCCGTTGCGTTGATCGTTCTCGTATTCGCTTGGTTCTTGCTCACGAGGCGGTTCCCCGCCTCGGCCGACACGCTCGACATTCGTATCGGAGGAGCGTTCGATCGTCAACGATCAGCGAGGATTCTGTACGTCGTGTTCGCGCTGACCGTGATCGGATGGATGAGTGAGCCGTTCCATGGGGTGCCATCGTCGATCATCGGATTCGGCGCAGTCGTGATCCTCCTCGCCACGCAAGTATTCACCGTCGACGACCTCCGGGGACTCAGCTGGCACATCCTGTGGCTCGTTGGTGGCGGCATCGCGCTCGGCAATGGCGTGTCGGCTACCGGGCTCGACGAGTGGCTCGTGGGTCTGTACGACTGGGGATCCCTGTCGACCGGTTTGCTCATGTTCGCACTTGCAGCGGTGGCGCTCGGGCTCAGCACAATCATCTCAAATTCGGCCACGGCCAACCTGATGATCCCGATCGGCATCAGCCTTGCCCAATCGGCGGCAGTCGACCTCGATCCCTTGCTCGCCGGACTACTCATCGCGATGTCCTGCTCTTTGGCCATGGCGCTACCGGTCAGTACACCGCCGAACGCGGTCGCGTACGCGTCGGGAGAGATCGAGACAAAGGAGATGGCGACCGTCGGGTTGCTGATCGGCGTCGTTGGCATCGTCCTCGTGGTGTTCGTGATGCCGCCGATCTGGGATGGATTGGGGATCTTGTGAGCAGCAAAGCAGTGATACTCGTCGTCGATGCCAACCACATCAACGGTACGGAGCTGTGCAGCGACCTCGAAGACCTACTCGCCGGACTCGCGGACATCACGTTGGTTCACGGGGCCGATGAAGCGATTCGCGCCGCAGATTCGATTCACGCCGCTGGTGGGTTCGTCCCATTGGCGCTGGTCGATCTGGACTTCGACGCACATCGGGGCGCCGATGTCGTCATCGCGCTCCACGCGCACCCCCACGTTCGCAACGCGCGGACGGTACTCGTCACGTCACGGGCTTCGCTGCGCGACGTCAACAAGGCACTGCAGCTCGGGGCAGTGAACGGAATGATCACCCGACCGTGGACCAACGTGGGCCTCGGTCGTCTGGTCGAGGCCCAACTCGCCACGTATCTCGTCGAGCACGCACCCGAACGCCTCGGCGAGTTCGGGGACCTGCTCGACGACGAAGACCTCTCCGCCGCTCTGACGCGGGTGGAACAGCAGCGCGCTGCACCGGCCATCGATACGGCCGGTGCCCACCCATTACTGGGCGAGCCAATGGACGACGACGAGATGACGCGTCGACTGATCGAACTCCTCGACCGCGCGCTTGGGCACCCGGCTCGGATGCGCGTTGGGCCGGACACGATCATGATCGAGGAGGGTGAGGACGTCGGTGGGATCTACGTCGTGATCGATGGAGCTGTCCGGCTGACGTCGCACACCCAGGCCGGACACAAGGTCATGCACGAGGAGTCCACGGGCGCGATCGTCGGGCTCCTCTCTCTGGCAAGCCATCGACGAGCGCTCCTGCGTTGCCGGGCTGTAACCGATGTGCGGGCGATCCCGATCACGCTCGACCAACTCGCCAAGGCCCTGACGATCGAACCAGAACTCGGTGGCTTGCTGACACGGATCCTCATCAGCTCGCTCGCCCGACGGCTACGACGTTCCGAAGAGCTCCAGCTCGAGCTTGACGAAAGCCTTGCAGCGCTATCTGAGGCGCGGGCTCAACTCGTCGCGGGCGCCCGGTTCACAGCGCTCGGTGAGATGGCTGCCGGGATGGCTCACGAGCTCAACAACCCGACGGCAGCACTGATACGCAGCGTCGATCACCTC
Source organism: uncultured Acidimicrobiales bacterium (assembly GCA_905479685.1). Taxonomy (GTDB): domain Bacteria; phylum Actinomycetota; class Acidimicrobiia; order Acidimicrobiales; family SHLQ01; genus SHLQ01. The sequence continues at coordinate 1,509 of CAJQNJ010000210.1, read as the reverse complement.
GCCGATGATGTGGGCGCGGTCGTCGACGACCCGTCGGTCACGGCGGCTGTTCAGCGTCAGCTGGACGCACCCGCGATACCGTCGTCCGAGCTTCGAGCGCTGCGCCGGTCCATCGCTGATGCCGTCGACGACCGCGCGCTCGCCGATCGGATGATCGGTGCTGGAGTGACCAGCACCGAGGAGGCGCTCGCATTGGCCGACGCCGACGCCGACCAGCTGAGGCGCCTCGAAGCTTCGACTCAGCTCGCGGAGACCATCCGAAACATCACGGGTGTCGCCGGACGAATCCAGTCGCTCGTCGGAAGCTTGCGGGCCTACGTCCGGGGTGACGACGGGAGGGGCGACATTCAGCCCGACGTCGAGATCACCACGGGGATCGACGACGCGCTCCGGATGGTTTCACATCGGCTCGACCAGGTCGAGGTACAGCGCGACTACGAGGCAGTACCAGCTCTCTCTGCACGACCGGGCGCCCTCCAACAGGTGTGGTCGAACCTCCTGATCAATGCGCTCGACGCGATACACGACAAGGGTCAGTTGTGGGTGCGGGTCAGAGCAGCTGACGCCGCAGTGATGGTGCAAGTCGCCGACAACGGCCCGGGGATCGCACCCAACGTCCAGTCGCGAATCTTCGAACCGCGGTTCACGACCAAGGACGGCCGGGTCCAGTTCGGGCTCGGGTTGGGGCTCTCGATCAGCCGGCAGATCGTCGAGGAACACCACGGTACGATCGACGTCGAGAGTCGTCCCGGGCACACGGTCTTCACCGTGGTGCTCCCCGTGGAGGGAGTGGAATGAGAAGGAGCGTGTTGTGGACGAGTTGCTGATCCTCGTGGTCGAGGACGAACCGGAGGTACGCGCCGAGGTCGTGCGCGACCTCAGCTTTGCGGGAATGATCCGCGTCGAACAAGCCGACGATGTCGCTGACGCCCGGGACGCAATCGACGAGGTGGACCGCGCCGGTGATCACGTCGGACTCATCGTCGTCGACCACCGCCTACCGGGAGGCGAAAGTGGCGTGGACCTCTTGGTGTCGCTCAAGGACAACCCGAACACTCGCGCGATCCGTACGATCCTTCTCACTGGCCAGGCCGGGCATCAGGACACCATCCGGGCGATCAACGAAGCCGACCTCAACCACTACTTTTCCAAGCCGTGGGACCCGAACGAGTTGGTTGCGGTTGCCGTACGCCTACTGACTGATTTTGTCCTCGATGCAGGCATCGACCCGCTCCGTTACGTCCGGGACCTGGACGGTCCGCGCCTGATGGCGGCGTTCGCCAAACACGGGCGGCCGGACTGAACGTCCGCTGGCACAGAACGTAAAAGGCCCGGAAACATGACGTTTCCGGGCCTTTCCATTGCAGGGCTACATGCTCAGGAGCTGGTGATACCAGCCTCGAGCTTCTCCAACACCTTTTCGAGGTTGAAGGAGGCTGGCTTCTGACTCACCGGGAATTCGACGAGTGTCTGAAGGTGCTTGGCCACGAACTGCTGCGCCGGTACGAA
>CAJQNJ010000209.1 GCA_905479685.1 uncultured Acidimicrobiales bacterium | reverse complement strand
GTACTACAACCGCCCGTCCCAGGAAGGGCTGGTTGCGCACTTTCGTGCCATTGCGCACTCAACCGATCTCCCGATCATGTTGTACGACATCCCGGGGCGTACCGGCCGAAAGATCGCGACGGAGAACATCATCTTGTTGGCACAGGAGCCGAACATCGTTGCGCTCAAGGATGCAGCCGGGGATCCGGCAGAGACGGCAATCGTCATTGCTGAAACCACTGGCTTCGATGTCTACAGCGGCGACGACAGCCTCACCTTGCCGCTGCTGGCCGTAGGTGCGTGTGGCGTCGTGGGTGTTGCCACGCACTGGTGTGGAGTCGAGACGTCTGCGATGGTCCAATCCTTCCTGTCCGGCGACGTCGCCGAGGCGACCCGAATCAACCAAGGCCTGTTGGCGTCATGGGATTTCGAAACAGGCGATCTTCGTCCCAACCCGATTCCGACCAAGACGATGTTGCGAGTTTTGGGTCTGCCGGGCGGTGCGTGCCGCTTGCCGATGGGACCCGAACCTGCCGGACTCGAGAATCTTGCTCGCAAGGTGTTGTCGAACCTCGGTCGATCGGGATTCTGATGGCTGAACCAGTACGACTGACCTTTCTTGGTGGCCTCGGGGACATTGGCCGAAACTGCGCAGTACTCGAATCTGACAATCGGATGGTCATTCTCGATTGTGGTCAGATGTTCTCCGACGAGACCCAGCCTGGTGTGGAGTCGATCATCCCCGACTTCACGTATCTTGTTGACAATGCGGATCGAATCGATGGCTGCATTGTCACCCATGCGCACGAGGATCACATCGGCGGGTTGACCTATCTCCTCGAGGCCATTCCGGACCTGGAGCTGGATTTCTACGGTACTCCGTTCACGCTCGGGCTCGTCCGTCACAAACTTGGTGAACGAAACCTGCAGGGACGTGCGAACCTCCACCCGATAGCCGATGGCGATCGCCGCACGATTGGCCCGTTCGACTGCGAGTTCTTGCCCGTCACCCACTCGACACCGTCGGGTCTGATCACCGCATTCACGACGCCGCAGGGCGTCATCTTGCATTCGAGTGACTTCAAACTCGATCACACGCCCGTAGACGGGCGACTCACCGATCTTCCTCGAATCGGCGCACTTTCGAAAGACCCCGGTATTCGGCTCTTGCTGGCGGACTCGACGAATGCCAACACCCCTGGCCAATCGACCTCGGAGTCCGAGGTCGGGGGTGTGCTTCGTTCGATCTTTCACGAACATCGCGACCAGCGGATCATCGTGGGCGCATTCGCGAGCCACATCCATCGAGTGCAACAGATCGCTGAAGTGGCCATGGAGCAGGACCGGACCATCGTGACCCTCGGGCGATCGATGAAGCGCAATGTTGCTCTGGCTCGAGACCTCGGACTGCTGTCGATTCCCGATAGGTGCATCGTCGATATCGCTGACGCTGAGGACATCGATCCGGTGAAGACCTGCATCATTTCGACGGGAAGTCAGGGCGAACCTCGCTCGGCGCTCACGTTGATGGCAAGCGGCGATAGCCGTTGGGTGAGCATCGGGCCCCAGGACACGGTCGTATTCAGTTCGCATCCGATCCCTGGCAACGAGGCTGCGGTGGGTCGAGTGCGCTCTGGACTCGCACGGCAGGGTGCCACGATCGTGCATTCCGGACAGGTTGATGTGCACACGACCGGGCACGGAAAGCAACAGGAATTGCTTGCGTTGCACGCTGTCGCGGACCCTGATCTCTTCGTGCCCGTGCATGGAGAATACGAACACCTCATCGGCCATGCGGAGTTGGCGATTCGCCGTGGAATGGCCCCTGGCAACGTGGTGGTGGCAACCGATGGTGACCAACTCCTTCTCACCGACGACGGCATCAGCAAGGACGGGCAAGTCTCGGGCGATTACATCTACATGGATGGGTCTGCGCAGGCGTTGACCGAGAGTATTCTCGAGGAGCGACTGCTGCTCGGACAAGCGGGGTTCGTCTCGGTGGTTGCGGAGCTGGATTTGGAGACTCGCGAGATCGTGTTCGGTCCTGTTGTCGAGTCCCGCGGGTGGGCTGCACCGTCCGAACGGTTCGATCTTCAATCTGGTGCAGCGTCGGAGGCACGCAAGGCCATCGAAGAGGAGTTGGCCAAGTCGGGCGATCTTCGTGACATGGAGCGGGTGAGTCGTCGGGCCGTTGGTCGGTACGTGGCCGCTGCGACACGTCGTAGGCCAGTGATCGTGCCGATTATGCGTGCGTATACGCCATCAGACAGCTCGTGATGAACGGGTAGCTCACCCTGAGCGCGAGGGATCAAACGCTCCGCGCGAAATGACGAGACGATGTCGGTCGCCTCCACTAGGGTTGGCTCACTGTGGCAACCAAATCGAAGACCTCCTCCTCACGTTCGCGCGCCTCAAAGCGGTCGACAGCGAGCTCCGCGTCCAAGAGCAGGCAGCCACGGGGCCGTGCGCCAGCCAAACGTTCGTCCTCTACCCGAAAAGCCATCGTGCGACCAACACTCATGCAGACCACGCGCGAGGCCCTCGACGGTCGTGGTGCCGACCTTCTCGGCTTGTTCTTGATCGTCACAGGCGTTCTGGCCGCTCTCGGCATTTTTACCGAGACATCTGGGCTTCTGGGGCGGGCATTCGACGAAGGATTCGGATGGGCGATCGGCGTGTTCCGATATCTTGCACCTTTCGTGATCGTGGTGGCTGGTCTCGCTGTGATCCGGCGGGGCGGAGAGCCTCACTCTCTTCCGCCACATTTCATCGTCGGGGGTATTGCTGCTGTCGTGGCCACGACCGGGCTCGTGCACTTGGCTGGAGACAGTCCATCGTGGGGTAGCACGGTTGCTGAACTCTCGAGTGCGGGAGGCGTTCTTGGCCTGACCGTGGGCGGTCCGCTCCTCACGATTGCCAGTTTCTGGGGTGCGCTGCTGATTCTTCTCGCCCTTGGCGTTGGCGGACTCATCGTCATGACCGGTATCTCGCTCCAGAAGCTCATAGAGGCCACGGTGCGTCGCGCTCGTCCTCTTGCTGGCGCAGCGGCGAGCGGTACGAAGTCGCTGTTCGTCATGGATAGAGACAGAGACATGATCGACCTGCGAGACGGTGGTCCAGCCGTTGAGCCGTCGGTGCAGGTCGGGGGAGGTCCCGAGGACTCGTTCATCGATGACGACGGAACGGCCCACGACGCAACCATCGAGATTCCTGTTCCGCCGCCCGAGCCTTCGGCTCACGTCGTTCCAGATGCCGGCAAGGCCTTGTTCAATCAAGACGATGCTGCGCCATCACCTACCGTGTTCGTGCCCAATCCCGCCCACGAGCCGCAACAACTCGAAACCGAACTGGCGGTAACGACGCCGGGCGATCGGACATGGGTCCTGCCATCGATGTCGCTCCTTTCGCGTTCGAATTCACAAGACGTCGACCAGGAGGCAGTGATTGCTCGCGGCCGCACGCTCGAGCGTGCGCTCGCAGAACACGGTGTCGAGACGCGGTTGATCAACATGGTCGTCGGACCGACTGTCACCCGGTTCGAGTTGGAACTCGGTCTTGGCGTGAAGGTGTCCCGGGTGAAGAACCTGAGCGACGACATTGCGTACGCCATGGCGTCAGCTGACGTACGCATCATCGCTCCGATCCCGGGCAAGCAAGCAATCGGCGTCGAGGTTCCAAACGAAGATCGCCAGATCATCGCGGTTGGAGACATCTTGGCCTCGGCCGAAGCCCGAAAAGCAGTCGGGCCGATGGAGGTTGCGATCGGCCGAGATATCAACGGAAAATCGCTGCTCGCCGACCTCTCGAAGATGCCTCACACACTTGTTGCTGGCGCGACGGGTGCCGGTAAATCATCGGGTATCAATTCGATCATCACGTCATTGCTCATGCGCAACACACCAGATGATGTGCGGATGATCCTGATCGATCCAAAACGCGTCGAGATGACCCAATACGAGCGGATCCCTCATCTCCTCACCCAGCCGGTCACCGATCCGAAGAAGGCTTCGAATGCACTGGCATGGGCCGTGCGTGAGATGGAACGACGATATGAACTGCTCGAAGAGTGTCGATTCCGAGATATTGGCGGATACAACAACGCGTTCGACAAGGGCAAGGTAAAGGCGAAAAAGGGTCAGCTCGGCCCCGACGGCGAACCACGCACGTTCAAACGGTTGCCCTATATTCTCGTCGTGGTCGACGAGCTCGCCGATCTGATGATGGTCGCAGCGCGAGATGTCGAGGACTCGATCGTGCGGATCGGACAGAAGGCGCGTGCGGTTGGTATCCACATGGTGATCGCCACCCAGAGACCATCGGTCGACGTGATCACTGGCCTCATCAAAGCCAATGTTCCGGCGCGTGTCGCCTATGCGGTTTCGAGTATGCAGGACAGCCGGGTCATCCTCGGCTCGCCGGGGGCTGAGCGCTTGGTGGGCAAAGGGGACATGTTGTTCCAGGATCCGACGAGCTCGACGCCCATCCGACTCCAAGGTGCCTGGGTCGAGGAGTCCGAGGTGAAGAAGATCGTCGACCATTGGCGTCAGCAGGGGCACGACGAGATTTCGACAGCTGACTCCGAGGTACTCGGGAGTGGCTCGCCCCAGTCCATCGAGGACCTTCCAGACAACCCAGGCACATCTGGTGCTGTTGCTCCTGTCGCGGCTGCTCCCGACCTTTCCGGTATGCCGGGCCTGAGTGCTCCTCCGGACGCCGGTAGCGACATGATCACCGCTGACCGCCCCAGCAACGACGACACCGATGACTTGTTGTGGCAGGCAATGGAATTGGTGGTCTCTTCAGGCCTCGGATCGACATCAATGTTGCAGAGGAAGCTTCGTGTTGGCTTCTCCCGTGCTGGTCGCATCATGGACGAACTCGAACAAAAGGGAATTGTTGGGCCGAGCGAAGGCTCGAAGGCCCGCGAAGTACTTCTGACCGTTGAGCAGCTTCAAGAGCTGCGCAACGGCTCCTGAGCCCACCATCTCCCGTGGACTTTCTCACTGAGGCAAGTCCATTGGTCGCGGCCATAGAGGTTGCGATCGGACTTTTACTCTTGACGAAGGCTGCGGATCTCTTCGTGGACGGAGCGGTTGCGATTGCTGGCGCAGCCAAGATCTCGCCGGTCGTGGTTGGCGCGGTCATCGTCGGCTTCGGGACAAGCGCTCCCGAACTTCTCGTCTCTGGGATCGCCGCGTTCAATGGCGACGTCGACCTCGGTGTAGGCAATGTCGTTGGGTCCAATGTTGCGAATCTCTCGTTGGTACTCGGCGCAGCGGCACTCGTGGTACCTCTACTGGTGACCAAGGCGGTGATTGCCAAGGAGGCCCCGATCAGCCTTCTCGCTGTGCTCCTCTTCGCGTTCTTCACGACTGGTGGGTTGGAGGCCTGGGAAGGCATCGTCATGTTGGTCACGCTGTGCCTCGTCCTGGGTTGGATCGTGCTCGGTGGCAACGAAGAGTCAATCGAGGTACTCGTCTTCAATCCGGATCAGACGGTTATGAAGAGCGTGGGGGAGACGGTCACCGGTCTGATCGGCACGTTGATCGGCGCCCAACTCATCGTGTGGGGAGCCCTGGCTATTGCTGAAGACATCGGAGTCACCGGTGGGTTCATTGGTTTCACGCTCGTGGCAATTGGTACCTCCCTTCCGGAGCTTGTCACCGCCGTCGCCGCTGCGCGCAAAGGCGAGACTGAGCTGATCCTGGGAAACCTGCTTGGTTCGAACGTCTTCAACAGCCTCGCGGTCGGTGGCGTGATTGCCCTGCTCGGCGCGGGGGAGATTGAAGATGAGCTGATGCGGACCTATGGGGTGATCATCATGGTGGTTGTCTCGACGCTCGCGTGGGTGTTCATGGTGGCGCGCAAGAGAGTGAGCAAACCCGAGGCGGTCATATTGCTCACCGTGTACGTGGGTGCAGTGCTGCTGATCTCGGACACCGCTGCAGGTTCGACGATACGCGAGGCCATCGAGGGCATCGTCTGACATTGAGGGCATGCAGTATGGCCCGGTAGTCTTGCGGTGTGACCGGACGGTATTGGATCGAGACACTCGGCTGTCCGAAAAACGAGGTCGACTCGGACAAACTGGTCGGGACCTTGACCGCGGACGGCATGGTGGTCGCAGCCTCACCCGAGGACGCCGACCTGGTTGTCGTCAACACATGTGCGTTCATCGAATCAGCGCGGCAGGAGTCCATCGACACGGTTTTGGCGTTGGCTGATCAGGCCGTCGACGCTCGGGTGGTCGTCACGGGGTGTATGGCAGAGCGGTACGGAAATGAGCTCGCCGATGCGCTCCCAGAGGTCGACGCTGTGTCGGGATTCGGCGTGCCGGTGAGCTTGGGGCGCAAACCGGACCTCACGAATGGCGATGATCGTGATGGTCTTCCGGCATTCGATCTGTTGAACCTGCCGAGGCCTTCCTCCGATCGTCCGTGGGCCTACGTGAAGATTGCCGAGGGGTGCGACCGGAACTGTGGGTTCTGTGCGATCCCAACCTTCCGCGGACCGCAGCGATCTCGCAGCCATACATCCATCCTCGACGAAGTTCGGGGACTCGACGTGCAAGAAGTGGTCCTCGTTGCCCAAGACCTCGCAGCGTTCGGCCGGGACCAAGGACATGGCGAACGTTCAATCGTTCAGCTCGTCGGTGAGGTACGTGAACTTGTCGAGCGAGTTCGGTTGCTCTATCTCTACCCGTCGGATCTCACCGAGGAACTCATTCAAGCGATTCTCGCCACAGGTGTTCCGTATTTCGACCTGTCCCTGCAGCACGTGAGCCGTCCTTTGATGCGACGCATGCGGCGGTGGGGCGATGGCGAACGTTTCCTCGAGCGAATCAATCACATTCGTTCAATCGCCCCCGAGGCGTCATTCCGGTCGAACTTCATCGTTGGGTACCCAGGTGAAACCGAAGACGACCACGACGCCCTCTTGGACTTCATCGAACAGGCACAGCTCGATTGGTGTGGGTTCTTTGCGTACTCGCTGGAGGACGGCACGTATGCCGCTGATCTCGATGGTCAGGTCGATGCCGGTCTGGTGAACGAACGACTCCGAGAGCTGACCGAGTTGCAGGACCAGATCACCGCAGCGCGGAGGGACGCGTTGATCGGTGAGACGGTGACAGTGTTGGTCGACTCGCAGGGGATCGGTCGGTCACACCGTGAGGCTCCCGAGATCGACGGCATCATCCATGTTCCAGATGACCTGATCGTCGGATCGATGCAGCAGGTGGCGATCGTAGGTGCCATGGGGCCTGACCTGATCGCTCAGGGCGCCTCGGCTGAGGACGCGTCTTGGTGAGTGAAGGCGGAGGAGTACTGCATCACACCGGACACTTCGTCGCGAATCCGGCCAATCTCATCACCGTGGCCCGTATCGCTGCGTCTCCAATACCGTTCGCAATGATCCTCGCAAGTCGTGATACCGGTGGAGCTTCGTGGGGTGCGTTCACACTCGGATGGATCTTCGCCGCGACTGACGTGCTCGACGGTGCCCTCGCTCGTCGGTACAACATGGTGAGTCGGTCCGGGGCGTTCCTCGATCCCCTGGCTGACAAGATCGTCGTGCTCGGTGCCATGTTCTGCCTGGTGGCCGTCGACCGCTACAGCTGGGTTCCGGTCGCCCTCATCACGCTTCGCGAGTTGCTCATCACGGGATTCCGGAGTTACTGGGTACGCAAGAATCGCGTCGTGCCAGCGCGGACGCTCGGCAAGTACAAGTCCATCGTGCAGGGCCTTGCATTGCAGGCTGCACTCTTTCCACCACTTCAGGATTCGAACACCGTGGTCAACCTTGCGTTGTGGATGGCCGTGGCCTTCACCCTGTTTTCCGGCTGGCTGTACCTGATGGACGGGTCGGCGGCGACCCGAGCTACCGGAAATCTCAACGAGAGATAGGAAATGTTTCATGCGATGTGAAGTGGTTGCCGTTGGTACGGAATTGCTCCTTGGACAGATCAACGACACCAACTCCTCCTGGATCGGGCAGGAACTGGCCGCAGTCGGAATCGACTCGCACTTCCAGACGAAGGTCGGTGACAATCTCGATCGAATGGTGAGCGTCATCCGGCATGCGCTGAGCCGAAGCGATGCGGTCATCTGCACCGGCGGCTTGGGTCCCACCCAGGACGACATCACCAGGGATGCAATCGCCGCGGTCATGGGTGTCGATCTCGAAGTTGATGAGGAGCTTGTCGCGAAGATCGAATCCATGTGGGGCCTTCGCGGCCGGGAGATGCCAGCCAACAATCGACAGCAAGCACGGATTCCGGTCGGGGCACAGGCAATTCCCGTTCAGCCGGGCACTGCGCCGGGCATCGTCGCCACGTTCGAATTCGACGGCGAGTCGAAGACGATCTACGCAGTGCCAGGTGTGCCGTGGGAAATGCACGACATGATGAGCGGATTCATCATCGATGACATGGTTCGCAGATCCGGCAGCCAGTCGATCATCCGGTCGAGAACACTTCGAACATGGGGTCAGTCGGAGTCCGGTCTCGCCGAACTGCTGGCCGATGAGATCACGCGACTCGATGCGACGGGCGATGCGGACGGGGGAGTCACGCTGGCGTTTCTCGCAAGCGGCATCGAGGGACTCAAGCTACGAATCACGGCGAAGGGTCCTGATGAAGAACTGGTGAGCGCTCAGCTCGACGAGGAAGAAGCCCGCGTTCGCGAGATCATCGGACCGATCGTCTTCGGCGTCGATGATCAAACGATGGAATCAGTGATTCTCTCGTTGTGCGTCGAACAGGGTCTCACGCTTGGAACAGCCGAGTCGTTGACCGGTGGACTGATTGCACAACGCCTCACCGCTACGCCTGGGTCGAGCGCGGCCTTTCGAGGTGGTGTCGTCACCTATGCAACCGATGTGAAGACGTCGCTCCTGCACGTGCCGGCTGGACCGTCGGTCAGCGAGGAAATGGTGGAGGCCATGGCCCGTGGTGCATGCAAGGTGCTCGGGGCAGATGTATCGATCGCCACCACGGGTGTGGCTGGACCCGACGCTTGGGAGGGCATCCCGCCAGGGACGGTTTGGATTGCCACATGCATCGAAGGGGAAGTGGAGACACAACTCTTGCGCTATCGGACCGACCGGAACCGTACTCGCCAATACACGACGATCACGGTGCTCAACGAGCTCCGCAAACGTCTGGAATCACGAGCCTAGGGTCGGCGCAACATCATCGCGTTGCGGACGGCGCTACAGACCAACTGGTCATGTTGGTTGAACCCTCGGTGTTCGATCTTGACGATGCCCCGGTCGTGCTCGGACGCAGACTCACGACACGCAATGATCTCAGACTCAACATGAATGGTGTCGCCATGAAAGAGGGGCGCGGGAAATCGGATCTCATCGAACCCAAGGTTGGCGATAGTGGTGCCGTGTGTCAGCTCGTGCACGGAGATGCCGACCACGATCCCCAAGGTCAACAGCGAGTTGACGAGAGGCCTACCGAACTCGGTCGTGGTGGCATAGTCGGCATCGATGTGCAACGGAGCGGGATTCAGGGTGCTCGTGGAGAAGTTCACATTGTCAGACTCGGTGATGGTGCGTGTCAGGGGGTGTTCGACGATCATTCCGACCTCGAAGTCCTCGAACCACATACCTTTGGGTGTCACATGCATACGACCAGTGTCGCAGCCAGGCGAACGCGGTGGGGATTCGAAACGGTACGTCTGCGATCAGCTTGGAGAAGAAAGCGCAAAGAAGTCATACGACCCGATGTCAGCGACGGCCACGGTGTCCCAGGGATAGGAACTCTGTCGGCCCCACGCGGCACACTTGGTCGCATATTTGGCGGTGTGCTGCAGTCGAAGCATCTCGGTCTTGGTGAGGGGCTGCAACGTCACGCCTGCTTCGAGAGCGAGCGCAACGATGCACGCTTCGACGTGGTTTTCTGGAGCGGTTCCACCGGGTTTCATCAGTCGATCGCTGAGGTCATCGGGTAACCAGTTGCACAAGACCTCGAGCGAATCGCTGAACTTCCATGGAACGTCGAACGGTTCGCCAATTGGCTCGAGAGATGCCAAGAACTCCGACGCCGCAGTGGCGATGTCCCTGTCAGAGCGCGGGCCACGGGTGTGCTTGAGGAGCT
>CAJQNJ010000208.1 GCA_905479685.1 uncultured Acidimicrobiales bacterium | reverse complement strand
CCAGGCTCCTTCCAGCCCGCTGGTGATCGTATCTTCGGCATTGCCCTTGCCAAACGAGTTCTTCCAGCCGAGGCCTTGCTCTTCGATGCCAGCTCCCTCGGGTGCAGCACCGACATACTCACTTGGGTCGGCCGCGCCATGCGCTTTGCCGAAGGTATGGCCGCCAGCGATGAGCGCGACGGTTTCTTCGTCATTCATCGCCATGCGGGCAAAGGTTTCGCGCATGTCGCGGGCCGAAAGCAGCGGGTCAGCAACGCCGCCAGGACCTTCTGGATTGACGTAGATGAGGCCCATCTGGATCGCTGCGAGTGGATTTTCGAGCGCCCGGTCTTCGTCAGGTTGAATGCGGGTTTCCGCGCCAGTATCGACCCACAGGCTTTCAGTGCCCCAATAGACATGCTCAGGCTCGTAAACATCAGCGCGTCCGCCGCCGAACCCGAACACAGGGCCGCCCATGCTTTCAATCGCGACATTGCCAGCAAGGATGAACAGATCGGCCCAGCTAACGGCCTTCCCGTATTTTTGCTTGATCGGCCAAAGCAGACGGCGCGCCTTGTCGAGGTTGCCGTTGTCAGGCCAGCTGTTGAGCGGAGCAAAACGTTGAGTGCCGTTGCCGGCACCGCCACGACCATCTTCGATGCGGTAGGTGCCTGCGCTGTGCCAAGCCATACGAATGAAGAATGGACCGTAGTGTCCATAGTCGGCTGGCCACCACTCTTGTGAGTCGGTCATGAGCGCCGCGAGATCGGCCTTCACTGCTGCGAGGTCGAGGCTCGCGAATGCTGCTGCGTAATCGAAATCAGCCCCCATCGGATTCGATGCAGGGGAGTTCTGATCAAGGATCTTCAGATTCAACTGGTTCGGCCACCAGTGTTCGTTCGCCGTTGAACCCATCGCAGTCTGCGGGGAGTTGGCGCCGTGCATTACTGGGCACCTTGCCTCTTGGTCACTCATTCTGTTGCTCCTTGCACTTCTTCAGTGGTTTGAGTTGGTGGATTGTGTTCTGGATTTCAGTGTGTCGGTCACGACACGTGCGTCTCGATCGGTAACTTACTTCCGACAGGTGGGGCAATGCCCCCAAAAAACGACTTCGGCTTCGTCAATTTCGAAGCCGTGGTCATCATCTGCGGTCAGGCAGGGGGCGAAACCAACAGTGCAGTCGATGTCGAACATCATGTCGCACGTCCTACAGACCAGATGGTGGTGATTGTCACCGACTCGATCTTCGTATCGCGCGGAGGATCCAGCTGGTTGGATTCGACGAATGAGGTTCTTGTCGACCAAGACGCCCAGCGAGTCGTAGACAGCCTGGCGAGAAATCGAACCGAGAACGGCCCGGACATCGTCAGCCAACTCGTCGGCGGTGGCATGTCGATGGGACGAAAGTGCCCGCATGATCGCAAGGCGCTGAGCGGTGACCTGCACGCCGTTGTCGCGTAGCAGTTGGTCTACTCCGTCGCCCACGAGTGGCATCCAAACATAGAATCTGGACTGGGTCAAGCATTTGACCAGATCTGGATCCTTGACGGTGCGCTTCAAGTGGACATGGTCGACACCGGCCTAGGCTCTGGTCCGTGTTGATCTCGGTCCTCGGTACAACAGATGAACGCGAACGCCGAGTGGCGCTGACCCCCGACTGCGTTCGCACGCTCGTGTCCGACGGACATCACGTGGCCGTTGTCAGCGGTGCCGGTAACCGTTCGGGCTTCACCGATCAGGCCTACGCCGAGGCAGGCGCAGACATCGTCGATGCCGACACGGCCCGAGCCCGATCGGACGTCCTTCTCACCATCGGGCCTCCGGATTCGGGGTCCACACCGTTTGGACCCGACCAGATCCTGATCGGTTTGCTCGACCCCCGTTGGCGGCCCGAACCCATCGCCGAACTGGCCGCTGGCGGGGTCACCATCGTGGCTCTCGAGTTGATGCCTCGTATCACTCGTGCCCAGAGCATGGATGTCCTGTCATCGATGGCAACGGTCGTGGGCACAGAGGCGGTACTGCTGGCGGCCATTCGACTCCCCAAACTTTTCCCCATGATGATGACCGCAGCGGGCACCATTGCGCCAGCGAGGGTTCTCGTCCTGGGAGCCGGTGTCGCTGGGTTGCAGGCCATCGCCACCGCTCGACGACTCGGCGCTGTCGTCGAGGCCTACGACGTTCGTCCGGCTGCTGCAGAGCAAATCCGGTCCCTCGGCGCCACGGCGATCGAACTCGATGTCGAGACGGCCGACAGCGAGGACGAGGGCGGGTACGCAATGGCACAGGGCGATGTTGCCGCGGAGCGGGAACGGGTCGCTCTGGCTGGCCACGTCGCTGACGCCGACGTCGTCATCACGACCGCTGCCATTCCGGGTGCGGCCAGCCCGATGTTGATCACCGCCTCGATGGTCGAGGCGATGGCGCCCGGCTCGGTGATCGTCGATCTGGCCGCCGAACGAGGCGGAAATTGCGAGCTGACCGAAGCCGATGGTGAGGTCGTGCACCATGGCGTGCTCATCCTCGGACCAACACATCTTGTGAGTTCGTCGGCCCAGAGTGCGAGCCAGATGTTCTCGACGAACCTGCTCACGCTCATTCGCCATCTCGACGAGGGCGGGCGGCCCCGACTCGACATGAACGACGAGATCACAGCTGCAATCATCGTCGCCAGCGGAGGCACACTCGCCGCGCAGACTCCACCTCATGAGAGCTGATCAACCGTGACCTTTCTCGCTGCACTGACGCTGTTCACACTCGCCGTGTTCCTCGGTGTCGAGCTCATATCCAAGGTGCCACCGACTCTGCACACGCCCTTGATGTCGGGCTCGAATGCCATCTCCGGGATCACACTCCTTGGTGCCCTCGTGTCGGCCGGGAGCGATCACAGCACCCTTTCCACCTGGCTCGGATTCGGCGCTGTGACGCTCGCGACGATCAACGTCGTCGGCGGATTTCTCGTGACGCACCGGATGCTCGGCATGTTCTCCACAAAGACATCAGACCGCAAACGATGAGTACAACGATCCAAGCTGGCTACCTGGTCGCCGCCGTCCTGTTCGTCCTCGGGCTGAAGGGCCTGGCCCGACCCCGAACCGCAGTACGGGGCAACCTGTTGGCATCCCTCGCCATGTTGGTCGCTGTGATCGTCACACTCACGAACGAGGCGATCGTGAGCTGGCCGGTCCTGGTCGCCGGACTCGTGGCCGGAACCGGGGTAGGCGTTCTGTTGGCAACCCGCGTCCAGATGACGTCGATGCCCGAGCTTGTTGCCCTCTTCAACGGGTTCGGTGGATTGGCGTCGGTTCTCGTGGTTGGAGCGAGCAGTGATGAGGTCCTCGGGACACCGGCCGAAGATGTCACCTATCTCGCTGCGGCAACGATCAGCGCGCTGGTCGGCGCGATCACCTTCAGCGGCAGTGTCGTTGCGTTCGGCAAACTCGGCGAGTCGCTCGGGTCGTGGTCCAGTAGTCTCGCCCGTCCACTCAACATTGCGTTGGCGGTTGCGTCGGTTGTTCTCGTGGTGGTGTTCGTCGTCGACCCGGGATGGATCTGGTTGCTCGCGTTGGTCGCTCTCGGTCTGATGCTCGGGCTGACCGTCGTGTTCCCGATCGGGGGAGCGGACATGCCGGTGGTGATCGCGCTGCTGAACTCCATGTCGGGCCTTGCCGCAGCATCGACCGGCTTCGCCATCGACAACAGCCTTCTGATCATCGCAGGGGCGCTGGTCGGAGCTAGTGGATTGGTCCTCACCGGGGTGATGTGTGTGGCAATGAACCGCACACTGGGCAACGTTCTGTTCGGCTCGATGGCGTCGGGTGGAGTGATTCAAGATCCCCACGATGTCTACGACGGCAAGGTGCGATCGGCGTCGGCCGACGATGTCGCATTGATTCTGGATTCGGCACGCCGTGTGGTCATCGTGCCCGGGTACGGTCTCGCCGTTGCACAGGCACAACACGCGGTCCGAGACCTGACCTTGGCCCTCGAGAAGAGAGGTATCGAGGTCGTGTTTGCGGTGCATCCAGTCGCCGGTCGCATGCCCGGACACATGAATGTGCTGCTCGCTGAGGCCGAGATCGACTACGCCCAACTGATCGAGATGGATGTCGTCAATCCCACCTTCGCCGAAACAGATGTTGCCATCGTGATTGGGGCGAACGATGTGGTGAATCCCGTTGCTCGCGACGAACGCAGCGCAATCGCCGGTATGCCGATCCTCGATGTCGACGCAGCTCGTACCGTTGTGGTGATCAAGCGATCCCTCTCCCCGGGCTTTGCCGGCATTCCGAATCCGCTGTTCGCGGCCGACAACACACTGATGCTGTTCGGCGACGGCAAAGAAGCCGTGGTCGGAATCAACACCGCGCTGAACCAACTCTGAGCACGAGCGCCCGTGCCCGCCCGGCAGCAGTCGAACCCTGGGCAGGCTGACCATCTACGCTTGCCCCGCATGAAGCACATCAGGTTGGGTAGATCGGGTCTCGAGGTTTCGAAACTCTGTCTTGGGTGTATGGGATTCGGCGAAGAAACGCCGGGCAGGCACGACTGGAGCCTCGATGAATCCGCCTCTCGGGAGATGATCGAACTCGCGCTTGACGCCGGGATCAATTTCTTCGACACCGCAAACGTGTACTCAAGAGGAACGAGTGAGGAGATCCTCGGTCGAGCGCTCGCCGATCTTGCCGACCGCGACGACGTTGTGATCGCCACCAAGGTGCACAACCGCATGCGCGATGGTCGCAACGCGCTCGGACTTTCGCGCAAAGCCATCATGACCGAGGTCGACAACAGCCTGCGTAGGCTCGGAACCGACTACATCGACCTCTACCAGATCCACAGGTACGACAGCGATACGCCGATCGAAGAAACGATGCGTGCCCTTCACGACGTCGTGATGAGTGGAAAGGTCCGTTACATCGGCGGATCATCGATGTGGGCATGGCAATTCAGCAAGGCGCAATACACCGCCGAGATGAACGGGTGGACGAAGTTCATCTCCATGCAGAACCAATACAGCCTGCTCAATCGCGAAGACGAGCGAGAGATGTTCCCGCTGTGCGCAGACCAGGGAGTTGCCTCGATCCCATGGAGTCCCCTGGCGCGCGGTGTGCTGACGCGAGAGTGGGGCGAGTCGACGACCCGATCAGAAACCGATCCGCCGTTGAAACGACGATTCGGGGACTCGATGGATCGTGCGATCGTCGATCGCGTCGGCGAGATTGCATCCTCGCATGGTGTGTCGCGAGCACAGGTCGGGATGGCGTGGGTGATGGCAAATCCTGTCGTCGCTGCTCCGATCATCGGCCCGACGAAGGAACACCACCTCGCCGATGCACTTGCGGCCATGGATCTGGTGCTGACGGTGCAGGAGCGGCAGTATCTCGAGGAGGAGTACACGCCTCGGGCCGCGGCGTTCTGACGT
>CAJQNJ010000207.1 GCA_905479685.1 uncultured Acidimicrobiales bacterium | reverse complement strand
TTCGACGCCTTCGCCAACGGCAACGATCGTTCCGGCGGCGTCCGCGCCCTGGATCCGAGGGAATGAGAGACCTTCACCAGCCCAGCCGCCATCGTCGTCGACGGACTCTTGGTAGCCACTTTCGCCTCCAGCGTTGGTCCCTGACGTGACCGATTTCGAGTACCACCCGATGCGCGTGTTGATGTCGGTGTTGTTCACTCCCGCAGCCCCGACCCGAATCAAGACTTCGCCAGGTCTCGGGGTCGGAACAGCAACGTCGGTCCGGTACTCGATCATCTCGAAGCCGCCGTGCCCGGTCAGACAAACAGCGTGCATGGTCTCAGGAATCTGCGTCATGAACGCATTCTGCCCGGCGTCAGCCCCAGGTGGCGGTGCCGAGGCGATAACCGACCGAACGTACGGTGGCGATCAGGTTGGCGTGTTCTTCACCGAGCTTGGAGCGAAGACGTCGAATGTGGACATCGACGGTTCGGGCGCCACCGTAGTAGTCGTATCCCCAGACCTCGCTCAACAGAATCTCCCGACTGAACACTTTGCCCGGCTGCGACGCAAGGAACCGCAAGAGTTCGTACTCCATGTAGGTGAGATCGAGAGCTCGACCGTCTACAACCGCCTGATATGTCTCGACGTTGAGACTGAGGGGCCCAAACGTGATGACCGAAGAGTCGCTGTCTCCCTCGAATCGTTGCAGCATGTGCTCGAGGCGGGCCTCGAGCTCGGCTGGGTGGAACGGCATCAGACAAAAGTCGTCGAAATGATCTGTGTTGTCAGCGAGCTCTGGCAATGCGTCCGCCGAGACCAGCATCAACGTCACCGCCGACGCATCCTCGCGACCGCGCAACCATTTGGCGATTCGAAAGGCTGCAGCCGGGTTTCCGTCGACAGTGATCACCGCACCATGCCAACCATCGGGTGGCTCCAGAGTCTCGGCAGCGCTTGGGTCTGAGACGGCCTTCCACGAGTAGCCGAGCACGTCGAGCACCTTGGTGAGGCTCGAGCCCATTGGCGCAGGGTGAACAAGAATCGTTGGTCCAGTCATCTCGGCGTCACCACTGGCGAAGGTAGCGATCGAGTTCGAAGTGGGTGACATGACGCTCGTAGGTCTCCCATTCGCTTCGACGATTGCGCAGGAACCATTCGAAGATGTGCTCCCCAAGCGCCTCGCGGACGAGCTCGGACTGCTCCATCTCGTCCAAGGCGCTGTTGAGTGATCGTGGCAGCGTGGCCACGCCGGCTCGTTCTGCGGCTTTCCGATCGAAGAGGTTCACCTTTGTCTCCTCTTGGAGTTCGTATCCCTCCTCGATCCCCTTCATGCCGGCAGCCAAGATGAGCGAGAACGCAAGATACGGGTTGCACGCCGGATCTGGAGATCGGTACTCGATGCGGGTGGCGTCTGGCTTGTTGGGTTTCGTCACAGGAACGCGCACGAGCGTCGACTGATTGTTGCGAGCCCACGACACGTACCGGGGTGCTTCGAGACCATCGTTGAGACGCTTGTATGAATTGATCAGCTGGTTCGTGACCGCGGTGATCTCCCGAGCATGGCGCAGCGTGCCAGCGATGAATTGTTCAGCCACGGCGGATAGTCCGTACCGACCGTCTGGATCGTGGAATGCGTTCTCGTCCCCGCGCCACAGCGACAGATGTGTGTGCATGCCGGACCCCTGCACTCCATCGAGTGGTTTGGGCATGAACGTGGCATGCACGTTCCGCTCCATGGCGATCTTGCGCACGACGAGTCGGAACATCATGATCGAATCGGCCATCGCCAAGGCCTCGGTGTATTGGAGATCGATTTCGTGCTGACCAGGTGAGTCCTCGTGGAAGCTGTACTCCACGGGGATGGACAACGCCTCGAGCATGTGCTGCGTCGTCTTTCGAAGGTCGCTCGACACATCGGCTGTCGTGAGATCGAAGTACGACGCGTTGTCCACTGGCTCGACGGGCGTACTGGCGTCCCCGTCCTTGAGATAGAAGAACTCCATCTCGGGTGCAACATTGAACGTGTAGCCAGCAGTGTGGGCTCGATCGAGATTCCGCCTGAGGACCTGGCGTGGGTCGCCAGCAAAGGGATTTCCATCGAGTGTCTGGATGTCGCAGAAGATCAGCGCAGATGGTTCGTCGTCTTGGGCCCAGGGTAGAAGCTCGAAGGTTCGTGCGTCGGGACGAGCCAGCACGTCACTCTCCTGCACTCGACTGAAGCCATCGATCGAAGACCCGTCGAATTGCAGACCCTCCTCGAACACCTTTTCGAGTTCGGCAGGCGAGATGGCGACTGACTTGTGCTGGCCCAAAACGTCGGTGAACCACAGACGAACGAGTCGCACACCCCGCTCTTCGACGGTGCGCAGGACGTAGTTTTCCTGGGGTTCCATGTCGACATGGTCGCACCGGCTGGTGGAAACGGCCACTCGGGCGTGGCGGTGGTTCACACTGCGTTAACACGGCGAGGTGCACCGCTCGCCGGAGGGAAGGCTACGGTCAGATCGGTAAGTCGCAGGCCGTCATCGTCGCCGCCGCCTGCGAGGATCAGCCACGCTGTGTTGCAGCCGCCAAAGAGCTGTGCTGCAGCCCCCAACCAAGGAGTACTCGGATGGTTTACCGAGCTGAATACATCTGGATCGATGGCACCGAGCCAACAAGGGAGGTCCGCTCGAAGACGAGGGTTATCGCCGATGGAGCTGAACCTGGAATCTGGGGCTTCGACGGCTCCAGCACCAACCAGGCCCCGGGCGACAAGAGCGACATCGTGCTCAAGCCCGTTGCCACGTTCCCGGATCCAATCCGTGGCGGTGACGACATTCTCGTGATGTGCGAGTGCCTCTTCGTCGACATGACGCCGATCCCGACCAACACTCGCGCCCTGGCACGAGCCGCCGAGGACAAGTACGGCGATCAGGAACCGTGGTTCGGTCTCGAGCAGGAGTACACGCTCATCGACCCAACTACCGGTTGGCCTTCCGGGTTCCCACCCAACGGCTTCCCTGCGCCACAAGGACCGTACTACTGTGGCGTCGGTGCGCTGAAGATTCATGGCCGACCGATGGTCGAGCGCCACACCGATCTTTGCATCGCGGCAGGGCTCAAGATCTCTGGCACGAACGCCGAGGTCATGCCTGGCCAGTGGGAGTTCCAGATCGGTCCAGCCGGCACGACCGAGGTGGGCGATCACCTGTGGGTTGCTCGCTACTTGTTGTATCGCGTCGGTGAAGAGTTCGATATCGAAGTCACGATCGAGCCCAAGCCGATGAAGGGCGACTGGAACGGTGCAGGCATGCACACGAACTTCTCGACCAAGGCCATGCGAGAGAGCTATGAGC
>CAJQNJ010000206.1 GCA_905479685.1 uncultured Acidimicrobiales bacterium | reverse complement strand
CTGACGTCTACCTCTCGCTGACAACGGACAGCGGGGTGTTCTCCGCGTCTCGCATCGATTCGGGGACCCGGTACCTGCTACAGGAGCACCCTTCGATCGATCCAGCGACGTCGAACATCCTCGATCTCGGATGCGGGTATGGACCGATCGGCCTGGCTGCGGCAATCCGGGCCCCGAACGCACACATCTGGGGTCTCGACGTCAATACACGGGCATTGCAGCTAGCCAGCGACAACGCAGTATCCAATTCGATCTCCAACGTTGTGTTCACGACCGCTACGGGCATACCTCCCGACATCGAGTTCGACCTGATCATCTCAAATCCTCCGATTCGGATCGGAAAGGGCGCCCTTCACGAACTGCTCCGCACGTGGCTCGAACGGCTCACACCCGATGGCAAAGCCTGGCTCGTTGTACAAAAGCATCTCGGTAGTGATTCCCTGGCGACGTGGTTGACCTCCCAGGGATGGACCACAGACAGACTTGGGTCTCGAAAGGGATTCCGGCTGCTCGAAGTGTCAGCGAAGAGGGCCCAAACATGAAGAACCTTGATCCCACTGGCCTCAAACGACTCCACCGCGACTGGCGACGAACCACCACCCAGCGCATCAGTCTGATCTTGGACAGCGTACAAACGCCGTACAACGTCGGCACGATCATTCGCACGTCGGCAGCGCTCGGCGTCGAACATCTCTGGCTCGTCGGTGCCACAGAGTCACCAACACACGTCAAGACCAACAAGACGGCTCTGGGCACACAACGGTATGTCACCTGGACCACTACGGAGACCCCGACAGAGGCGATCGAAGAGGCTCGACGCAGCAGCTACGCCATCATCGGTGTAGAGCTCGCAGATGAAGCCCTCCCGTTGTACGAACTCGACCTCTCGGGCGATATGTGTCTCGTCGTGGGACACGAGGATCGGGGTCTCAGCAAAGAAGCGCTCGCCATCTGCGACAGCGTTGGATACATCCCACAGCTCGGAAAGGTCGGATCCCTCAATGTGGGCGTCGCAACATCGATCGCCGTGGCGGAGGCGAGGCGACAGGGGTGGACGAGCTGAGCGCCAGTCAGGCCCGTACGACTTCGACCAAGGTATCCCCATAGGCAGAGCCACGGCCAAAGACAGTGTCAGCCGCGTTCGTCAGGTCGTTGATCGATGTGTTCCCGTCGCCATAGGCATCAGCCCAAAATCCCCAAGCCACCGACACGACGCCCGGACGAAGTCGATCGCTGATCACCACAGGAAGTGTGAGCGACCCTCGGTCGTTGAACACTGACGCGTCATCACCATCCTCCAGTCCACGCGCTGCAGCATCGCTCGGATCCAACTCGACGACCGGACCGGACTCGCGGCCGGCATGCGCGGCAAGCCCCGAATAGGAAGTGTTGAGGAACCGGGTTTGTTTCTTTGGGGTTTGCAGGCAGAGCGGGTGAGCGCCAGTAGCGGCACTACCGGGGCCCTCGGCGATTGGTTCCCATTCCGGTAGACGGCTCACTCCCATGGCAGCGCACGACTCTGCAACGAGTTCGGCCTTGCCAGACGCAGTATGGAATCCACCGTTTGCATACGGCAGATGATCCTCGGGAAAGTCGCTCACGCGCACAAATCCAACCCGCCGCAGCTCGTCGAGCGAGACCGATTCACCAAGGGCGAGTTCGATCAATTCGATGTCGGACTTGGCGAAGACCTCCCCAGAAAATCCGAAAGCTGCGGCGATTCGGCGGAAGAATTCGGTGTTCGGGACCGCTTCGCCAAGGGGTTCGGTCGCTGGCTCATTCCAGCCGATCCACAGATGACCCCAAGCAGGCATGACATCGAGCTGTTCGGTCTCCATTGCTGCGGGGAATATGACATCGGCGTACCGCGCCGTGTCGGTCATGAACTGCTCGCTGACGACCGTGAAAAGATCGTCTCTCAGTAGACCACGTCGAATCGCTGCCGCGTTCGGCATCGAGAGAATCGGGTTGCCATTCCAGATGAACAACGCATGGATCGGATCATCGAGCTCGGTGAGAGACGCTCCCAACCTCGGCTGGTCGAGCGACCGGCGAGCCGTGGCCTCCGGCACCTCCGCAGAGGAACGTTGCGCGAAGACGGAGTCATCGATGTCGGAGACTTCGGCCCACGAACCAACGCTCCGTGCAAAGCCGCCGCCGAGGGTCTTCAGCGAGCCGGTGAGCACGGGCAACATCGACAACAACCGATACATCGTCGGGCCACTCACGTGATGCTCCGCGCCGATGAGCCCCCGGATCATTGAGGCCTTGGTGCGCCCGTACTCGCGAGCAAGCGCACGTATGACATCTGCCGACAGACCGCACCGAACCGCTGCCCACTCAGGCGTATGGTCCGAAACATGAGCAGCCAACTCCGCGTAGCCAAGAGCGTGCGCCGCAACGTATTCGTGATCGATCAGGTCTTCTTCGATGAGCACCTGCACGATGGCGAGCATCAATGCCACATCGGTGCCCGGTAGGGGCTGGAGGTGCTGGTCTGCCGCATCGGCGGTAATCGTACGAATCGGGTCGATCACGATCACCTTCGCCCCGCGCTTCTGTGCCGCCTCTATCGTCGGCCAGAGGTGGCGGTTGGTGAGTCGGGTGTTGGTCCCCCACAGGATGATCAGATCCGAATACTTCGCCTGGAGCGGATCGGTCCCTAGACCGTCGCCGTAGACAGACGCCATACCAGCTCCGGCCGCTGCGCCACACACGGAGCCCGCCTGTCGACTCGCTCCCAACAGTGCAAACAATGCATGGCTGGTCGAGCTGTTCTGGATCAACCCCTGCGTTCCCGCCGACCACCACGGCAAGATCGCTTCACCCCCGTGCTCAGCACGCACGGCGTCGACCTCACGAACAACCAGCTCGAGCGCTTCCTCCCATGAAGCTTCACGAAACTCGCCAGATCCCTTCTCCCCCGCGCGGATCAGTGGCGTCAGGAGGCGCTCGTCGCTATTGACCCGCCCGACGAATTTGTTCACCTTCGGACAGAGCTGACCATCGGAGTACGGGTGGGCTGGGTTTCCCCTGACCGAGGTCAAGACCCCGTCGACAGACGTTGCGATCCAGCCGCAGCTGTCGGGACAATCGTGGTGGCAAGTTCCGAGCACTTCGATCGTGGTCATCAACCGAGCTTACGCACAGCCCTACAAGGATCGCTCATAGCCTCGACTCTCTGCCTGACCGACATGGTGGTCAGAGGTCGATCGGGTCGATCTCGATCCGAACACGAACGGCTGGACGCACGGCGGCGTGCACGACATCGAGCAGCGCGTCGTGGGTATCTGCGCTCAGACGCCACCTGTCTCCGAGCCGATTCCGTCGGACGGCAGCGCTGCCGGACACGTCATCGATGGCGGCGACGAAGGCATCGGCTCCCGGACCCGAGACCACTGCCCATGCACCGTATGGGGGCTGACGAAAGACCTGGCGAACAGCACGCTGTGCAGCGGCAACGCGACTGGGATCTCCATGTTGAGCAGCTTGCACGACAACATCATCGGGGCGGCGGGTCTGTACGACGAGCCGGCCCCCGTCTGCGCGTGGCCCCACCCGGCGAGCCGCGAGGCCGATCATCGCAAAGGCATCTTCAGCAGCACGGACACGCGGCACTGCGAGCTCTTGATCGAAGTCGAGAAAAATGACGCTCCGCGCGTGCTCGAGCCGGTGCAGAAGTGCAGCAGTACCGATGAACAGCTGATCTCCACGAAGCTGTTGGTAGGGAGTCTCCGCCGACACCTCCATCACATCTCGCTTGGCGAGGACCGAGAGATCCTCGGCAAGGCGAGAGATACCCAGTCGCAGGTGTTTCATATGGGTTCCGTTGCACTCGCTGCAGACCATCGGGCGTGTTGTGCCGTCGCGTGGACAGGTCAACCGGCCGTCATCATCTTCTCGAAGCGCTGCGCCACAATCGGTGCACACAGCAAGTGATGAACAGCGGGCGCACGCAAGCATCCGTGCCCGACCCTTTCGGTTGAGGATGCAGGCGACAGGACCCTCACCACGAATTGCGTCGACAATCCCTTCGGTGAGCAATCCGGGCTGATCCTGCTCACGCATATCGATCACGTCGACCATTGGCCACGCGGTCCGTTCGCCAGATCGTTCGGGAACGAGCACTCTGCTCGCGGCACTCAACGCCTCGAGCGACGGGGTCGGCGACGCCAGCACGCATGGAACACCTGCGAGCCGGGCACGCTCGATCGCAACGTCGCGAGCATTCCACGCTGGAGTCCGTTCCTCCTTGAACGTCGATTCGTGTTCGTCGAGCACCAGCACGGCATCAACGACAGGCATCGGAGCAAATGCTGCTGTTCGAGTACCAACCGTCGTGGCTCCCCCGGCGGCGGCGCGCCCCCACTGCTCGTCGTACTCGGCGACAGTGACGCCAGCGGTCCGTAGCTGTCGGACAAGGGCAATTCGTTGCGCGATCGTCGGCACGAGGATCAGTGCAGATCCAAGATGCGCAGCTGCCGTCGCGAGGCCAATTCCGTTGTCGGCTGGCGTCGTGCGAACGACGGTCACGCCCGGCCGAAAGGCTGCGGTTTGCGTGACTTCCTCCTGCTGCACGACCGAAGCGGTCGGTTGCGGTCGAGGCAGGACGGTGACCATTCGAGGCGGAGAAGCCGCGCGCAGAAAATGGGTCAGCCTTCCAGCCCATCTCCAGGCGGACCACTCTGCAAGCGCAAGCACATCGGCTGGTGGGCCATGGCTCGACCACTTCACGAGAGGCTGAAGCTCGACCGTTGGGTCTGGCACCACATCAACTGCGGTCACCCACCCCGCAGTCCGTCGCCCATTGAAATCGACCCGAACCAACGAACCGATATCGACCCGAGCAGACCTGCCGTCGAGCTCCCACGACGACGGGACTTCGTAGTCGAAGCTGCGACCGATCGACGTGATATCGGGTTGGACGCGAACGACATGACCCTCGGGCTGGCGTACGGTCAGTTTCGGAGTTGGAGGTCTCTCGAAACCGGGGAGGGTTTCCGTCATGACCGAAAACTACACAGGTTCAAGAGTGGACGCTGACCCGCTCAGAGGTCGAGGGCTCGCTTCAAATCGTCGGCGCGGTCGGTGTTTTCCCACGTAAACCCGTCGCCACTTCTCCCGAAATGGCCATACGTCGCAGTCGGCGTGAACACCGGGCGACGCAGATCGAGATCTCGCAAGATTGCCGCGGGTCGAAGATCGAAGACCTGATCGACAGCATCGGCGATCTTGACAGGATCCACGGTCTCGGTTCCGAATGTCTCGATGAAGACCGACATGGGCCGTGCCATACCAATGGCATAAGCCACCTGCACCTCACAGCGGGTGGCCGCACCGGATGCAACCAGATTCTTTGCGACCCATCGAGTTGCATACGCACCGGAGCGGTCGACCTTGGACGGATCCTTGCCCGAGAACGCTCCACCACCATGGCGGCCCATCCCCCCATACGTGTCCACGATGATCTTGCGTCCGGTGAGGCCAGCGTCACCAACAGGGCCGCCGATGACGAACCGGCCGGTCGGGTTGATGTGTACGGCGTAGTCGTCGTCAGCAAACTGTTCCGGAATCACAGGTTTGATCACATTTTCGATCAGGTCAGGTCGAATCATCGAGTCCCGATCGATGCCCTCGTTGTGCTGTGTGGACACGAGAACGGTCTGAAGCCGCACTGGCTTGTTGTCCTCGTATTCGAATGTGACCTGGGTCTTCCCATCCGGACGAAGATATGGAACGGTTCCCGACTTTCGCACCGCAGCGAGTCGCTCGGCCATCCGGTGGGCCACGTGAATCGGCATCGGCATGAGTACGTCGGTCTCGTCCGATGCGTATCCGAACATCATTCCCTGATCGCCCGCGCCCTGCTTGTCGAGCTCATCCTCTTCTCCGGTCGAACCGGACCGAACCTCTTCGGAGTCGGTCACTCCTTGGGAGATGTCTGCGGATTGTTCGTCGATTGCCACCATGACGCCACACGTGTTGCCGTCGAACCCGAACGACTCGCGGTCGTACCCGATCCCGTTGATGGTCTCGCGAACGATGGACGGGATGTCGACGTATTCACCACTCGTCGTGATTTCTCCCGCAACGATGGCCAGTCCCGTTGTCACGAGTGTCTCGCAGGCGACTCGTGCCATCGGATCCTGCTCGAGGAACGCGTCCAGAATCGAGTCGGAAATCTGGTCCGCCATCTTGTCAGGGTGACCTTCTGTCACCGACTCCGACGTGAAACTGAAGTTCTTGGGCACGGGCGTGTCTCCTGGAGGTTGAACTGCCGAAGCTTACTGGCCGAGGAGGCGCAACGATATGTCCTACTCGTGATGTTGGCGGAGGCCGACCACCGCATCAAGAATCGACTCGGCGACGTCGCGTTTGGATCCCATCGGGACATCGACGTCAGAGGCGTCAATCGAAAGAATGGTCACCTTGTTGGTGTCGTGGCCAAATCCGGCGCCGGGAGACGAGACGTCGTTGGCGACGATCAGATCGAGGTTCTTTCGCTCGAGCTTTCCCCTGGCATTCGCGAGCACGTCTTGCGTCTCGGCCGCAAATCCAACGAGCACCTGTCCGGGCGGTTTTTGTGTGCCCAGATCGACCAGGAAGTCGTGGGTTTTCTCCAGCGGGATCACTGGGACCTCGCCATCAGCTTTCTTGATCTTCTCGATGGCGGGGTTCGAGGGCCGGAAGTCGGCCACTGCCGCGGCCATGATGATGACCTCGGCCTCGGCGACCCGGTGTACCGCTGACTGCATCTGCGCAGCCGTCTCGACTGGAACCACCTCGACGCCAACCGGCGCGGGCCGGTCTACAGTCGAAACAAGTGTCACCCGCGCACCACGAGCCCACGCGGCTTCGGCCAGTGCATACCCCTGCTTGCCGGTCGAGCGATTCGAGATCACTCGTACAGGATCGATGGGCTCGCGGGTGCCCCCAGCGGTCACTACGACGTGAACCCCATCGAGATCATGGGACCCGAGCGCACGCTCCGCATGAGCCACGATGGATTCAGG
>CAJQNJ010000205.1 GCA_905479685.1 uncultured Acidimicrobiales bacterium | reverse complement strand
CAGCTCGATCGACATCAGCACCATCACCGCGTTCTTCCGGGCGATGACGCCGTACACGCCGAAGCAGAACAGGGCCGCGCTGAGGAGGAGGAAGTTGACGGCGAGCATCAGTCTTTCCTGGCGAGAACGATCGAGCCGATGGCAGCGGCGAGCAGGACGAACGAGAGGGCGATCAGCGGGACGAGGTAGTCACCGAGGTACCCGTCGGAGATCCGCTGTGTGCTGCTCGCGATCCGTTCGGCGGGCAGCTCGGTGATGACGTCGTCACGGTACTGGTCGATGACGACCCACGACAGCATCCCGAACAACAGGAGTGCAACGGGGACGCCGACCCCCCACCCCTTGTTGTTCATCTCGTCCTCGTGACCGATGGTGGCGCGGGTGAGCATGATGCCGAACAGGAACAGCACCATGACGGCTCCGATGTACACCATCACCTGCGAGACGGCGACGAACTCGGCGGCGGCGAGGATGTACTGGGCGGCGACGCCGCCCAGTACCACCACGAGCCACAGCGCGGCGTGCACGACGTTGTTGGTGGTCACCACACGGAACGCACCGACGAGCATCATCGCCGCGATGATGTAGAACCCGACGTTCTGCGCGACGTTGACGTCCGAGGCGAGGATCAGGCCGCTCATTTCTTCTGCGCTCCCGCTTCGAGCTCCGGCGCTTCCGGCACGGTCTCCACACCGAACCGGGAGCTGCGCCCCCGGACCCCATCAGCGCTCGGCTCGCTGGCGCTCGCACGACCGCTGGAGACCACGTTCACATTCATCACTTCTTCTGCGCTCCCGCTTCGAGCTCCGGCGCTTCCGGCACGGTCTCCATCCACTCACCGAGTTTCGACTTGTCGTGGAGCAGGTCGGCGATGCGCGGCTCGGAATACTCGTACTCGGGGCTCCAGAACAGTGCGTCGAACGGGCACACCTCGACGCAGATCCCGCAGTACATGCACAGTGCGTAGTCGATGTCGAAGCGGTCGAGATGGTTGACCTGGCGCGGCTTGCCGCCGGCACGACGAGGCGGCGCGAGCTGCTTGTGGGCCTCGATGTAGATGCACCAGTCCGGGCACGACCGCGAGCAGAGCATGCACGCGGTGCAGTTGTCGTTGTGGAGTGCGATCACACCACGGGCGCGGACCGGGGGTGTCTCCTTGGCGTGCGGGTACTGCACGGTGTTCGCACCGTCTTTGAACGTGCGACCCATCGTGGCCATCGTCACACCGAGACCCTTGATCAGACCGGGAACCTTGGGCATCGCGACTACACCGCAACTTTCAGGATCGAGGTGATCACGATGTTCGCCAGCGACACCGGGATCAGCACCTTCCAGGCGAACCGCTGGAGCTGGTCCTCGCGGAAGCGGGGGTAGGTGAAACGGACCCACATGATGATGCCGACGAGCAGCATCATCTTCGTCAGCATGATGATCGGACCGGCGACGTTCATCCAGTCGGCGACGTCATCGATGCCCGACCAGCCGAACCAACTGAACGGCACGCCCCAACCGCCGAGGAACAACACCGAGGCGATGAAGGCGAACACGCCGGCCGTGGCGAACTCGCCGATGAAGAACATCAGGAAACGGAAGCCCGAGTACTCGGTCATGTAACCCGACACCAATTCGGACTCTGCGATCGGCATGTCGAACGGCGGCTGGGTCAACTCGGCCTGCACCGCGATCATGAACACGACGAAGCCGACGAACTGCGTGATCACATACGGGTTGCCGATCCAGTCGATCCCGAAGATCTCCTGGGTGTTCTGCGCGACCACGATCTGTTGCAGGTTCATCGAGCCGGCCTGGATCACGACGCCGACGACGGCGAGCACCATCGGGAGTTCGTACGCGATCAGCTGGCCGCCGGCGCGCAGGCCGCCGAGCAGCGAGTACTTGTTCGCACTCGACCAACCGGCCACCAGGATGCCGATCACCGAGACCGAACCGATCGCGAGGGCGTAGAACACCCCGGCCTGGAAGTTCGTGAACCACGCGTCCGGACCGAACGGCACGACCACGATGAGCAGGAATGTCGACAGCAGCACGATCACCGGCGCGATCTTGAAGATCTTCGCGTCGGCGTTCTCGGGGATGATGTCTTCCTTCTGCAACCACTTGCCGACCTCGGCGAGCAGCCGCATCGAGCCGAAGGGACCGGCCTCCATCGGGCCGAGCCGGCTCTGCATGAACGACATCATCTTGAACAGGAACAGGTAGACGATGCCGCCCGCCGGGAGCAGCACTGCGACGATGCCGCCGAGCACGCGCAACAGCGACTGTCCCCAGTAGGGGATCTCGACGGCCAGCGACGAGATCACCGGTCGATGTCTCCGAGGATGAAGTAGAGGCTCGCGAGGATCGTGATGATGTCGGGCACGTAGACGCCCTTCAGCACCCACGGCGTGATCGAGATGTTGTTGAAGCTCGCTGAACGGATCTTGACCCGGAAAGGCCCGAGGTCGCCCTTGCTGGCCACGTAGTAGCCCATCTCGCCGAGCGGGTTCTCGGTCGACACCCACGCTTCGCCCTCGGGCACCTTGATGATCCGCGGCACCTTGGTCATCACCGGGCCGGCCGGGATGTCGTCGATCAACTGTTCGACGATCTTGCACGACTCCCGCGTCTCTTGCAGACGAACCCAGCAGCGGGCCCACGAGTCACCGTCGGGGTGGGTCCAGACCTTCCAGTCGGCCTGGT
>CAJQNJ010000204.1 GCA_905479685.1 uncultured Acidimicrobiales bacterium | reverse complement strand
TTTAATGATGGAAGTAGGAGGAACCACAATGAGTCAGAAATCGACCACGATTGCAAGCGGAACACCCGGTGATCTACTCCGACTCATTCGCTCCGGTGAGGCGACCACTCGAGCAGAGCTCGCCTTGACCACGGGCCTCGCCCGCTCGACGATCACCCAGCGCATCGAGATGCTGGCCGCAAGTGGCTGGATCGAGTCGAGCGGTGAAGCACCGTCGACCGGTGGCCGACCCGCCACCGTGCTCGGGTTCAACAAGAACTCCGGAACAGCACTTGTCGCAGATCTAGGGGTAACCCACTCCCGTGTGGCGATAGCCAACCTTGGCGGCGAGATCCTTGCCGAGACCACGGCTGACATCGAGATCGCCTCCGGCCCAGAACACGTACTTGCATGGGTCGCGGAGATGTTCCAACAGCTACTCGACGAGACTGAAACCCCACTCTCAACCATTGCTGGCATCGGAATCGGACTTCCAGGCCCGGTGGAGTTCGCGGAAGGCAGGCCCGTCAGCCCTCCGATCATGCCTGGCTGGGATGGCTACGACGTGCGCGGCCACTTGACCCAGGGCTTCCATGTACCAGTGCTCGTCGACAATGACGTCAACATCATGACCCTCGGCGAATGCTGGGTGATGGAGCCCACGCTCGACGATTTCATCTTCGTCAAGGTGGGTACAGGCATTGGGTCCGGCATCATCCTCGGCGGTGAGATCCATCGCGGCGCACAGGGAGCGGCCGGCGATATCGGCCACATTCCGGTATCCAACTTCGATGTTGTTTGTCGCTGCGGAAACATCGGCTGTGTAGAGGCGGTCGCCGGTGGCGCTGCTCTCGCACGAGACCTCGCGGCGAAGGATAAGGGCACCACCGACGGTCGCGATGTCATGGAACTCGCCCGCCGCGGTGATCCCGAAGCAGGCCAGGCAGTGCGCGAGGCGGGTCGCCTGCTCGGTCGTGTTCTCGCCGCCTCTGTCAACCTGCTCAACCCAGCGATGATCATGATCGGCGGAGACCTCGCCGAAGCAGGCGACCAACTTCTGGCCGGTGTTCGCGAAGTTGTCTATCAACGTTCCACGGCCCTAGCGACCAACGGACTCACCATCACGTCGTCGACCATGGGAGACCGGTCCGGCATCGTCGGCGCCGCCGCCATGGTCATCGAGCACGTGCTCGACCCGGCAACGATCGATGCCGCGCTGGCTGCCGAGGCGGTCGCCTCGTGAATACACAAACTCGAAATCCCACGATCTGTAACACAACAGACCCATCGACCAGTCGTCGCAAGATGGCTGGCTCGAACAACCCAGGAGGAGAAAGATGAGATTACGGAAACTAGCTGTGATACTTGCAGCGATCGCTCTCATGGCCGCCGCGTGCGGTAGTGACAGTGATTCAACGGAGAGCACCAGCGAAACGACAGCGGCTCCGGCCGAAACGACAGCGGCTCCGGCCGAAACCACAGACGCCGAGTCATTTTGTACTCGGAGTATCGAACACGACCGTCGGTAACGGTTGGCGCGATCAGATGATCTGCGCGATCAAGGCCGAGGCGCTTTCGAGCGGCGTGATCAGCGAGATCAAAATGGCGAACCGCGAAGCGGGAATCACCGAGCAGATTGCAGACCTCCAGGGCCTGATCGCTCAGGGTGTCGACGCAATCGTGTTCGCCCCGGTCGACCCTGAGGCACTAAACGCCGTGATCGAAGAGGGCGCTGCTCAAGGCATCATCATGGTGTCCGTGGACAGCCGTGTGACCACAGAAGCTGCGTACGTCGTTTCCAACGATCAGGTGGCCTATGGAGCCAACGGAGCGAAGTGGCTGTTCGAGCAGCTCGGCGGCGAGGGCAAGGTCGTCTACATGCGGGGTATCGACGGCGTCGGCGCTGACACGGACCGAGACATCGGTTTCCAGGCCGAGCTGGAAAAGAATCCAGGTATCGAAGTCGTGGAAGAAGTGTTCACCGACTGGAGCCCGGCAACCGGAGCCCAACAGGCACTCGAGATCATGAACTCCACGGAGTTCGACGGCATCTGGACCTCTGGCATCGACTACACCGTCGTGCCTCAGTTCGAAGTCGCCGGCGTGGACTACAAGCCCGTTGTCGGTGCTGACAACAACGAATTCCTTCGTCAGATCAGCGACCTCGAGGACGAGGGCTTCATAGGCGCAGCGGTCACCAATCCGCCCGCCATCGGTGGAGTCGGTACAGCTATTGCGATCGACCTTCTGAAGGGGAACTCCCATCCGCAGCAAACCATTCTCGACCCGGCCGTGTTCGACATGGCGAACAACAGCGAGGATGTCAAGCAGATGTACATCCCTACCTTGGACGTCGGTTCGAGCTCGTACATCGAGATCGAGCCTTGGACGACCTACGACGCCCAGCAGGTCATCGACTGCAAGGGCCCGGGTGAGTGACCCAACAATGAGCTGATTGCGTCGGGGGGCGCCGCACAGGTGACGCCCCCCGACCAACGCTCAAACCTGGAGAACCATGACAACCATGACAACCACCAAACCTCTTCTTGCCGCCGAGAACCTCGCCAAGCGCTACGGCGCCGTCATAGCCCTCGAGTCAGCCAGTCTCACGGTTCAGCCCGGCGAGATTCATGCACTGCTCGGTGCCAATGGCGCCGGCAAGAGCACTCTGGTCAAGATCCTCTCTGGAGTCATCTCCGCCGACAATGGCTCGGTAGCGGTCGACGGGACACCCATTCGGCTCCGCAATCCAGACGACTCGATGAGCGCTGGACTTGCAACCGTCTTCCAAGATCCCGCCCTCATTCCAGACCTCACGATCGAGCAGAACTTCCGAATGACGGGGGTCGACAGGACCATCGTTCAAGAATGGCTGGTCAAGCTCGACATCCCCGAGCTCGACTTTGATTCCATAGTTCGCGACCTCCCGCTCCCGCTCCTCCGGCTCGTTGACCTTGCTCGAGCGCTGGCACACGATCCTCGTCTGCTGATGCTCGACGAGATCACTGCGGCCCTTTCTGCCGACCAGGCGGAGCTTGTATTTGGTGTCATGAGGGAGTGGAAAGAACGTGGCCGTTCCGTCTTGTTCATCTCGCACCGGCTCACAGAGGTGCTCCACATATGCGACCAGGCCACGATCCTTCGCAACGGACACGACGTTGAGTCGTTGGCACCCGGAGAGGGCGGCGAGGCCCGGCTGGTGTCAGCGATGCTCGGTGAGGACCACCACGAGTCGTCAGCCGTCCGCGAGGGCACGAATACCGGCGACCATGTGGTCCTCGAGGCACGGGACCTGCATCGCCTCGACAAGGTGAACGGCGTCTCGTTCGAGTTGCGCGCTGGCGAGATTCTCGGGATTGCGGCGCTCGAGGGTCAGGGACAGGACCAGCTGTTCCAGATTCTCTCCGGCGACCGAAGGCCGAGCGGAGGCGAGATTCTCGTCAACGGCGAACCCCTCGTCGCACACTCCCCATATGACGCGATTCGCGAGGGCGTCGTTCTGGTACCCGCCGATCGCCTACACGCGCTGTTACCGCAGCGCTCCGTTCGCGAGAATCTCGCCACACCTCTCTACAACCGTCTGTCGCGCTGGTTCAGACTGGAAAGCGACGAGAAGGAACGAGTCGACGGCGCAATCGACCGCCTCGACATCGACATCCGAGCTGCAAGTCAGGTGCGCCAGTTGTCGGGTGGCAACCAGCAAAAGGTGACCATCGGCCGCTGGCTCGCGGCAGGATTTCGCACCTTGCTCTGCTTCGACCCGACCCGCGGCATCGACATCCAGACCAAGGCCCAGATCTATCAGCTCCTTCGCGAACTCGCCGACGAGGGCGCTGCCGTGTTGCTCTACTCGAGCGAGCTGCGAGAGATACCGCTCGTGTGTGACCGAACGCTCGTGATGTACAACGGCCAGGTCGTCGACGAAATTGCCGACGCGAGAACAGCTACCGAATCAAGCCTGCTGACTGCCGCCCATGGGCTCGAAGGAGTATCGACATGACAGCCATCAGTAGTTCCGAAGCGCTCGGCGGAAGTCAACTGCGCGACTGGCTTCGCCATCACGGATGGACACTGGGGGTCTGGCTGCTCCTTGGTGCCCTGGTGGTGTGGTACTCCACGCTCGTACCGAGCTTCGGCGGCTTCGAACTGTCGCTGATCGTGAACAACAGCCTCCCGATCGCCTTTCTTGCTCTCGGACAGGCTGTGATCGTCATCGCCGGGGGAATCGACCTGGGTGTCGGCTCGATGATGGTGCTGACCAACGTCGTGGCGGCAAAATACATGGAAGGCGAGTCGTTCGCAGTTGCGATACTCATCGCAGTCGTGCTGATAGCAGCTGCCGCCATCCTGAACGGAATCGTCGGCTGGATCATCAACGTGTCAAAAGTGCCCGACATCGTGATCACCCTGGCCACGCTCTTCATCTTTGCCGGCTTTGCCCTGGCCATTCTCCCCAGCCCTGGAGGCGGCGCCCCTGGAAGGTTCCGATGGCTGTTCACAGGTTCGGAGTCAGGTATCGGCAGAAATGCCTGGCCGGCGATCATCATGCTCGCCCTGGCGACCCAGGTGGTCGGTCTGTGGTTGGTCAAAACCCGCAACGGCCTCTCGCTCTATGCGCTCGGAAGTGACCCCACGGCTGCCTATCTGTCCGGGGTACGGAACTCCAAAGCCAAGATTCTCTCCTATGCCATCGGCGGAGGTCTCGCAGCGATGGCGGGTCTGGCGACGACCGCCCTCACCGGCTCTGGCAGCCCCCGCCTCTCGATCGCGTCGACAGCGACCCTCAACTCCGTGGCCGCGATCGTGCTCGGTGGTATCGCTCTCACCGGTGGCATCGGCTCGGTGGTTGGAGCCAGCGGAGCTGCCATCGTGCTCTTCATCCTCAATCCTATCCTCACCGCCCGGGGCGTCGACCCGAACAGCGCGAGGGTCATTCAGGGCCTACTGATCATCTTCGTCCTGATGATCGCGGGCGTACTCGAACAGCGGAGGCAACGACGATCATGACAACAACATCCCCAACCGTGAGCCCACCATCGACAAGAGGCGCAGACATCGGCGCCTTCTTCGCCCGACACCCACTCATCGTGCTCTCGACGGTCCTCGTCATCCTGATTCTGGTCACGGGAGCGATCGAGCCGAACTACCTGTCGGTCAGCGGACTACGCGGAACCGCCCTCATCGCGGTTCCGGTGGGGATCATCGCGGCCAGCCAGACCGTCCTCATGATCACGGGAGGAATCGACCTGTCGGCCTCCATGATTGCGACCGCTGCCGCATACATCACCGCTGCCCAGGCCGAGAACGGTGCGTTCGTGGCAATCGGGCTCGGAATCCTCGTAGGAATCGGAGCCGGAGCAGCCAACGGCATCGGTGTGGGCGTCTTCCGGGTGAACCCACTCATCATGACCATTGCCATGTCGGGGATCATCTTCGGACTCTTCAGCTCGTGGGCCCAGGGATGGCTGGCCGGGTCGACCGTCGTGGGCGAATTCGTCAGGACGATCGGAGGCAAGTCGTTCCTCGATGGCAACATCCCGTACGCCGTGGTGATCTGGGCGGTACTCACAGCCATGATCGTGGGGATGCTGCGGTATACCGGCTTCGGGCGAATGCTGTACGCCCAGGGTGACAATGCTGTCGCCGCCCGCTTGGCCGGCACGCGATCATGGCAGGTCCTGCTCATCGCATACATACTCGCTGGTGTGCTGTCCGCAATCGGAGGCATCCTTCTGGCCGGCCGCTTGGGAGCAGTCGATCTACGGCTCGCAGACGGCCTTCTGCTTCCGTCTGTGGCAGCTGCGGTCATCGGGGGGACTTCAATCTTCGGTGGTGTGGGGAGCTACAGCGGCACCATCTTCGGTGCGTTGATTCTCGGTGTCCTCTCTTCGATGTTGACGTTCCTCGATGCCGGACAGGCTGCTCAGCAAATCCTCTTCGGATCGATCGTCCTGGGCCTCGCTTGGCTGTACTCCAGCATCACGAGAAGGACATAGGGAGATGGCTTTGCGGTTCCCAGAGATCAATGTGGGTGTGGTCGGCGTCGGCTTCATCGGTGTCGCCCATGTGGAGGCGCTCCGTCGGATCGGCGTCAACGTCATGGGCGTGGTCGGTTCGTCGCCGGAGCGAGCTCGAATCAAGGCAGAGGCCGCGAACCTCCCCCATGTATACGAATCGTACGAAGCGATGTTGGCTGACCCCGCCATCCATGTGGTGCACATCGCCTCCCCGAACCATGCCCATGCCGAACAGGTGCGAATGGCGCTCGATGCCGGCAAACACGTCATCTGCGAGAAACCGCTCGCCCTCAGCTCTGCCGACACCAGCGATCTCGTCGCGAGAGCCTCGGCATCCGGGCTCATCCATGCCGTGTGCTTCAACATTCGCTTCTACCCATCAGCGCATCAGGCGGCCGCGATGGTGCGCAGCGGCGATATCGGAGCTCCGCGCTTCGTTACCGGTTCCTATCTTCAGGATTGGCTCCTGCTGCCCACCGACTGGAATTGGCGCCTCGAGCCCGAGTCCGCTGGCGGACTCCGCTCTGTCGCTGACATCGGGTCACACTGGCTCGACCTCGCTCGCTTCATCACTGGCAAGCGTGTCACCGAGGTCATGGCAGACCTGCACACGTTCGTGCCCATCCGAACTCACCCCTCTGGCCCAGTCGAGACGTTCGCGGCGGCATCAGGTGATGCCGAACTCATCGAGGAGCCGATGACCAGCGATGACGGAGCCGGAATTCTTCTGCGCTTCGAGGACGGCGCCCGAGGCCAAGCCGCAATCTCGCAGGTGTCAGCTGGACGAAAGAACTCAGTCAGCATCGAGGTGGATGGCGCCGCATCAGCTCTCTCGTGGCGCTCCGAAGACCCTGACAAACTGTGGATCGGCCATCGCGGCGCGCCAAACCAGGTGCTCACTCGCGACCCATCGTTGCTCGCACCCGAAGCTGCCCGGGTCACCGCCTATCCCGCCGGGCACGTCGAGGGGTATCCCGACACGTTCCGGGCACTCTTCAACGAGGTGTACAAGGATGTTGCCTCCGGCGGCCCGTCGGCAGATCCGACATACCCGACGTTCACTGATGGACATGATGCGGTGTGTGTCACCGAAGCGGTGGCTCGCAGCGCACAAGAAGAACGCTGGATTACCGTAGAACGATGAGGAGAACCTACCTATGAAGCTCGGATTGTTGACCGCTCCATTTCCCGAGACGTCGCTGAACGACGTTGCCGACTGGTCGGCCGCAAACGGATTCTCGATGCTCGAGGTCTGCTGTTGGCCCGCCGCAACCGGGGAGACTCGTCGCTACGGCGGCATCACCCACATCGACGTCGACGGCTTGTCAGAGATGCAAGGCAAAGAGATCGTCGCTGACCTCAACGAGCGCGATATCGAGATGTCGGGTCTCGCGTATTACCCGAACCCGCTCGCAGCCGACCCTGAAGAACGTCGGGCGGCCAGCGAGCACATCAAGAAGGTGATCAGCGCGGCAGCGATGATGGACGTCCCCGTCGTCAATACGTTCATCGGCGCGGACCCTGCGAAGACGCAGGCGGAGAACTGGGAAAACGCAAAGGAGCTCTGGCATCCGATCGTCGACCACGCAAAGGACCTCGGCGTCAAGATCGCGATCGAGAACTGCCCGATGATCTTCTCGAACGACGAATGGCCCTCCGGGAAGAACCTCGCCCATACCCCGGCGATCTGGCGAACGATGTTCGAGGAATTTGGCGAGACGGTCGGCCTCAACTTCGACCCATCTCATCTGGTATGGCAGATGATCGACATTCCCCGAGCCATCAACGAGTTCGGCGAGCGGTTCTACCACGTTCACGCGAAGGATCTGGAAATCGATCGCGAAGGCCTGTACGACAACGGAATCCTGTCGCTGGGTATGGGATGGCAGGTGCCCAGACTCCCTGGACTCGGCGATGTCGATTGGCAATCGGTCTTCAGCGCGTTGTACCGGGTCGGCTACAACGGCGTGATCTGCGTCGAGCACGAAGATCGCCAGTTCGAGGAAACCGACGAGTTGGTGAAGGCAGGCTTCCTGCTCGCTCGAAATGTTCTCGCGCCATACGTCGTCTAGAGGTTCACATGACCGACGTCATCCCCGATCACGCCACCGGACTCGGCAAGCTCAGTGAAGGCCCGGAGGGTTTGGGACTCTGGGAACAAACGGTACGCAACCCCGACGCCGGCGAGGTTGTGCTGGAGGTCATTTCTTCAGGGATCTGCGGAACCGACCTTCACATCGCAGATGATGAGTTCCCCTCCGATCCGCCCGTCACCATGGGTCATGAGGTCACCGGCGAAGTCGTTCGACTCGGCGACGGGGTCGACGCATCGTGGACCGATCGGCGGGTGGCCGTCGAGACGTACTTCTCCTTTTGCGAACAGTGCGAGTTCTGTCGTTCGGGACTCCCGAATCTGTGTGGCAAACGGCGGTCGATCGGGTCGCGCGAAGATGGCGGCTTCACTCGTTGGATGACGGTCCCGGTGCGGAACCTCCACAAACTGCCCGAGCACGTTGGCAGATATGCGGGCGCGCTGGCCGAACCCCTTGCTTGTGTGGCCAATTGCCTGTTCGACCCTCCCGTCGTGAGCGCCGGAGACCGGGTGCTGGTCATCGGGCCGGGCACCATGGGCCTGTTGACTGCGCAGGCGGCCAGGGCGGCCGGCGGCAACGTTCTCCTGGTCGGGCTCGAACGGGACCAGGACCGTCTCGATCTTGCGGCTTCGCTCGGACTGGAGACGCTGGCTCTCGAGTCTGGTGGGCATCTCGACATCCACCCGCCCGACGTCGTCTGCGAATGTTCCGGATCTGAGGCAGGGGCAGTTCTCGGACTCGATCTCATTCGCAAGGGCGGTCGATATGTGCAGGTCGGCATCTTCGGCAGGCCGGTCACCATCCCACTCGACGCTGTTCTCTACAAGGAGCTCACGCTCACCTCCGGCAACGCGAGCACCCCGACATCCTGGCGGCGAGCGATGCGGCTCATCGACGAACGGGCGGTCGAACTCGATCCGCTGGTCAGCGAGGTTGTGCCTCTCACCGACTGGCAGCGCGCTTTTGGCGCCACCCGCTCGGGCGTCGGCATGAAATACGTGCTCGACCCGCGACCGAGTGAGAACAGTAGTAGGGCAGATCTCTAGAACAGGGCCGCAGCTGGTTCGTCAGCCTTCGGTGACGATGTCGAAGACCGAGCCATCGTCCTTGTGGCTCAGCATCAACTTCACTCGGCCATCTGGCAGCGTTTCCTCTTTCACGATGGCGTGACCGTCGTGATACGAGATGTCCTTGCCGATCCGATCGGTGGATCCTCCTCGCCAGTCGACATCGACCGCCTCCCATTGGCGGCTCTCCGCTGAGCGGTACGCGGCGTCCATGACAGCGTTGACCACATACCCGTCGTAGAACGTCTCCTTGGGTTGGGTGCCCGCATCGATCGACTCGAACATGTCGGTGAACATGTCGACGTAGCCGAGCTCAGCAACCTCATCGCCAACAGGGAAAAGCCAGCCCTTGGTCGACTCAGCTTTCTCGGCGATGTAGCCATCTCCCCCACCGGACGTGAACATCTCGTAGCCCGTTCGAAGGAAGTGATTCAGCCAGATGGTTCCCTCGGTGCCAGCTACCTCGTCCCGGAGGTCCATGCCCCCTCGAAACGTCCAGCTGACCTCGAACTGACCCATGGCACCTGATTCGAATCGGATCATGCACACAGCGTTGTCCTCGGCCTCGATCGGGTGGACAAGCGTGTCCGCCCAGCACATCACCTCGACTGGCCGGTTGCCCTTGCCGACGAAGTTTCTGATGATCTCGATGCAGTGGCAGCCGAGATCGACGATGGCACCGCCGCCTGCTTTCTCCTTGTCCCAGAACCAGGCGCTGTGCGGCCCGGGATGTGTCTCGCGCGACCTGACCCAGGTGACGTCGCCGATCGCCCCGCTCTGCACTGCTGCGACGGCCTTGAGACCCTTGGGCGTATAGCAGAGGTCTTCCAAGTATCCGGCGAAGATTCCGGCCGCTTCGACCTTGTCGAGGATCCGCTTTGCCTCGGCTGCATCCCGTCCCAACGGCTTGGTGCAAAGCACGGACTTTCCTGCCTCCGCGATCATCGCGATCGCTTCTTCATGGAGGAAATTCGGCAGGGCGACAACGACGGTGTCGGTTGCCGGATGCTCGATGGCCTCCTGAAGCGATGTGGTGTGCTCACCGATGTTCCACCGCTCCGCGAATGCCTCACCGCGTTCCTTCGATCGGGAATAGACGACATCGACATGGTCACGACTTCTCTGTCCATGCAGCGTCATCGTGTAGAAGTCGGCGATCAGTCCGCTTCCGAGCATTGTGACAGCGTGGCCGTGCATTCGCGGTTCCTCTTTCGTGGTTCGCCAAACAATAGCTTCGCCAGTTGGTCAGGCTCGGGGAAAGACTTGGGTTCCCGCAATGAGTGTCCGCTCGACGTCCAGGTCGTTGGACAGGACCACGACGTCGGCTACAGCGCCAACAGTGAGCCGGCCGAGATCGTTCCGTCCGAGCGCTCTGGCAGGAACCGCGGTTGCAGCCGAGATGGAATCGGGGAGACTCACCCCGAGGTCGACGAGATTGCGAACCGCGACGTCCATCGTGAGCACGCTGCCAGCGAGGGTCCCGTCGCTGAGCTGAGCCTTTCCTTCGGTCACTGTGACCGTTCGATCCCCGAGGGGGTAGATGCCGTCGGGCTGTGCCGCTGCGGCGATCGCGTCGGTGATCAGGGCGATCGCCACGGGCGCTGCCATGGCAACGCGGATTGTCTCGTCGGCGAGATGGAACCCGTCGGCGATGATCGATGCTGTGACGTCAGAGCGAATCAGTGCAGCGCCGGCAATACCTGGATCTCGATGTCGGAACGGCCGTTGCGCGTTGAAGAGATGTGTCACCGCAGTCGCTCCGGCGTCGAACGCATCGTGAGCCTCTGCGGCTGTTGCATCGCTGTGCCCGCACGAGACCTTGACGCCTCTTCCCATCAGCAATTGGATGAGCTCGGGGGCACCCGGCCTCTCGGGGGCGACCGTCATCATCGTGACGGGCGTGACCGCCAGAAGACGTTCTGCGACGTCGAGGTCGGGGTCCAAGATCGAGGCGGGATCGTGGGCACCAGGGCGCAGCGGCGACAGGAAAGGGCCTTCGAGATGCACCCCGAGGACGGCCGGCTCGGTGGCGGCGGGCTGATAGTTGGCCAGCGCGCCCAGCGCAGCGAGCGTCTGATCTTCGGGCAGTGTGATCAGCGTTGGTTGATAGGCGACGACACCGGTAGCTGCCAGAGCGATTCCGACGGTCCGGTACTCCTCAGGAGTGGCGGCCGCGAAGTCGACACCAGCGAAGCCGTTCACCTGCATGTCCACAAACCCAGGAACAGCGGTGCCGCGTGGACCGGCAGGCATGACCCCAACTGCAGAAATTCGACCGTCCTCGACCTCGACGTCCCCGGCAACGAGTGTTCCGTCGATGACTGCGTTCGCGACGCCGAGTTTCACGATGTCTCTCTGCCAGCACTCGGGCCACATCGACGGGGCCAGACAACGCGATAATTCACAGCGCCCATCTTCTCACACCCGATTCGGGTGAGGGTTCTGGTCGTTCGCAACGATCGCTCAGAGTGCGAGGACCTGGGTGGTCGAGGTGATGGCGCTGAATCGATCTGCGAGTGCGGCGAGCGCGGTTTCGTGCAGCGTTTCGGCGCTGATCACCGAGGAGCCATCGACCGATGGCAGCGCACGAGTCGCCGTTGCGTCGGCCACAACGGTGGTCTCGTAACCGAGATCGAGTGCCGCTCTCGCAGTCGAACTGACACACATATGGGTCATGAAACCAGCGAGTACCAGATGCGGTCGCCCAAGCCCGGCCAAATGATTCTGTAGTCCGGTGTTTGCGTAGGCGTTCGGGAGAGCCTTGCCGATCACCGTCTCTCCCTCGAGAGGCTCGGCCTGCTCGATGAAGCGGCCGCCCGCGCCGGGGTCGAACGCACGACCGGGCGATCCTTCGTGACCGATGTGAACGATTTCGGCACCGGTCTCACGTGCTCGCTCGAGAAGGAGAGCGATGTTGCTGGCGGCCATGTCGAGGTCCGGGAGTGGGAGGGCACCGGCCGGCGAATACTCGACCTGCGCATCGATGATGAGGAGGACCGCGTCGTTCAGTGGCCCGTACACAGCTGGTAGGCCAGCAGCTGATCGCAGGGTGAACGGGGCAGGGATCTCAGGCATCTCGAAACTGTAGGTCGACCGGCGAAGACCCAACAGTCGAGCACCCGCGCATGCTCGACTGTGCCACCCGCCACGTCGGCAGTCGCATCCACCGCCACACCTCGGCTCGTACCTCGTGTACCCCTACCCCCCGAACGAGGATCACCACACATGAACATCAAGAGCACCAAGCTCGTTGCCCTACTGCTCGCCTTCGGCTTGATCGCCGCTGCATGCGGAAGTGACACCGAAGATGCCGCCGAAGCATCAACCGACACCGTCGAAGAGGCTGATGAGGCCATGGAAGAAGAAGAAGCCATGGCAGACCTGCCAGCGACGGTCGTCGACATCGCCACTTCAAACGATGACTTCAGCACCCTTGTTGCCGCACTGACCGAAGCTGAGCTCGTCGAGACCCTTCAAGGTGATGGCCCGTTCACGGTGTTCGCGCCTACCGACGCCGCATTCAACCAGGCGCTCGCCGACCTTGACCTCACCGCTGAAGAATTGCTCGCCAGCCCCGACTTGAGTGACATCCTCACGTACCA
Organism: uncultured Acidimicrobiales bacterium; assembly: GCA_905479685.1. Classification (GTDB taxonomy): domain Bacteria; phylum Actinomycetota; class Acidimicrobiia; order Acidimicrobiales; family SHLQ01; genus SHLQ01. The sequence goes on along the minus strand of CAJQNJ010000204.1, from coordinate 3,270 downwards.
CGTGATCGCCGGCAAGATCATGGCCGCTGACGCAATCGCCGCTGATGGCACCGAAATCGAGACCGTGAACGGCGACACCGTCGCTGTCTCGGTTGTCGACGGCAATGTCATGATCGACGACGCGACGGTCATGATCGCCGATCTCGAAGCGGAAAATGGTGTCGTTCATGTGATCGACGCAGTCATTCTTCCTGGTTGAGCCTCACGCTGCCATGCTGCGGGGTCAGACCCCCATCGCACCCCGTCGCATGAAGCATTGAACAGCATCGAGTGCCAGCCCTTCGGGGCTGGCACTCTGCGTTTTGCCACTATTGGATTCCGACATGTCGCTGCGGGGCGCCTCCAACACGTTGTCGGGTCGTGAGGACAGGGCCTCTTTCCATCGTCTCAGGCAGCAGCCACGAACTCGGTCGAGTCGACCGAAAGCCACAAGGCCGTGCGAACAGTGTCGGCGTGCGCCCGATCGAGTTCGTTGGCGACAACGATGCCCTCGATCATGTCAGCGAGGACCGCCGCCCATGGACGGTCCCGGATCACGATGGACACGGTGGCGCCGCCCGGACGACGGCGAATAGTCCGCGAGTACACGTCCAACCGTGGTGGAGATGTGAACGCCGGCGGAGTCAGCCCACACAGACGCGCAGATCGCCCGAGATCTCGGGCTGCCCCAGCGAAACGCATCGACGTCGACTCCATATCCAGGAGTATCGCGCTGGGGTGTGACAGAGCACTGCGCCTCGCTGACCAAGAATTCATGGAATTCGCTAGGTTCTCTGGAGACCACGCGAGTTCGAGGAGACCTGTGTCCGCTGAGCACTACGACGCCTTGCCGAAAACACCGGCAAACTACGTTCCACTGACCCCATTGTCGTTTCTTCAACGCACCGTCGACCTGTACCCAGATCGGCGTGCAGTCGTATACGGAGAACGCACCTACAGCTGGCGCGAAGTTGGCGATCGCACGACTCGGCTGGCGTCGGCATTGAGCAGACTTGGCATCACGATCGGCGACACCGTGAGTGTGATGTCTCCCAACACGCCCGAGCTGTTCGAAGCTCACTTCGGCGTTGCGATGGCCGGCGGCGTGCTCAACGCGATCAACACCAGGCTCGACGTGGACACCGTCGCGTACATTCTCGAGCATTCGGAGGCGAAAGTTCTCCTGACAGACACCGCGTTCGCGGACACGGTGGCCGCGGCGTTGTCGAAGGTCGACCGCGACATCACCGTCGTGGACATCGATGACCCAGCTGGTCCAGGCGGTACACGCCTCGGTGACACGACCTACGAGGAGTTCCTCGCGTCCGGCGACCCCGAATTCGAGTGGTCGATGCCGTCAGATGAGTGGCAGGCCCACTCGCTCAACTACACCTCCGGCAGCACTGGAGTTCCAAAAGGAGTGGTGTACCACCATCGCGGCTCGTATCTCATGTCCATGGGAACCGTGACGGGCTGGGGTCTTTCCGAGAAGCCCGTGTACCTCTACACGGTCCCCATGTTTCACTGCAACGGCTGGGGCCATGCGTGGACGATGGCGCTTCTCGCAGGAACGATCGTGTGCATCCGCGACATCACAGCGCCGGCGATCTTCGATGCGATCGCAGATCATGGAGTCACACACTTCGGTGGCGCTCCGATCATCCTCGGACTGCTGGTGAACGCTCCCGAACACGAGCGACGGGCGTTCAGCCACCTCGTGCATGCAATGACCGCCGGCGCTCCTCCTCCGGCTGCAATTCTGAAGGCTGTCGAGCAACTCGGGATCGAAGTGATGCAGGTGTACGGCCTGACCGAGACCTATGGCCATGTCTCACAATGTGCCTGGAGAGATGAGTGGGACGTGCTCGATCCTGACGCGCGTGCCGAAAAGAAGTCATGGCAGGGCGTCACCATGCCGATGAACGAGCAGCTTGCGGTGTTCAACACCGAGACGATGCAAGTGGTGCCCCGCGACGGCCAGACCCAAGGCGAGATCCTCATGCGGGGAAACACCGTGATGAAGGGGTACTACAAGGACCCCGAGGCCACAGAGAAGGCCTTCGCTGGCGGCTGGTTTCACTCTGGTGATGGCGCGGTATGGAGAGAGAACGGATACATACAAATCAAGGATCGCCTGAAAGACGTCATCATCTCTGGTGGCGAGAACGTCTCTTCGGTCGAGGTCGAGAACACGCTGTACAAGCACCCTGCGGTGCTGGCGGCTGGTGTTGTCGCCAAACCCGACGAGAAGTGGGGCGAGGTACCGATGGCATTCATCGAGCTCAAGCCCGATCACGATGCAACGGCCGAGGAGATCGTCGCGTTCTGTCGTGAACACTTGGCCGGGTTCAAGACACCCAAGGCAGTCGAGTTCGGTGAGCTGCCGAAGACCTCCACTGGCAAGATCCAGAAGTATCTCCTTCGCGATCGAGCGCGTTCCTGAATGGAGGAGCTGAGCCCGGTACAACAAGAGGTCGTCGCCCAAATTGGTGCCCTGCGGGAATCGTGGCCCGAGTTTCCCGCCGAGCTTCGAGGCGAGCTTCGCGGCGAACTCGAACGAGGAGTCGCCGACCATGTGAAGCGTCTTGGTGACGGCGTTTCGATCTGGGCGAACAAACATGCGATCACTTCGGTGCACGGTTGCGAGAAGAAGTTCCTGGCGGACCGTGAGTTCCCTGGTTGGTCGGTTCCGCTTGCTCGCGGTTCGGTCGTACACAAAGCCATCGAACTCTCGATCAATTGGCGCGGCACTCCGATCCCCGCTGACCTCGTCGATGAATCGATGGCGAGCCTGGAGTACAGCGAGCAGAACATAAGCAGCTTTCTCCAAGAGCTTCCCGATGCCGATCGTGCGCAGCTCCGCTCTGACAGCGTCGACCTGGTGACCAAGTTCGACGAGTGTTGGCCTGATCTGAAGAAGCAGTGGCGGCCAGTGACCGAGTCGAAGATTCGCATGGAGCTCTTCGACGGCGTCGTCGTGCTCCAGGGCAAGATCGACCTCACCCTCGGCCGGGCAGAGGGATTACGTGCTGGCAAGGTTCTGGTCGATCTGAAGAGTGGCAAATTTCAACCGGGTCACATGCACGATCTTCGCTACTACGCCATGATCGAAACGGTTCGCATCGGCGTGCCACCTCGTCGGATCGCTAGTTACTACCTCGATCAGGGTCGTTTCCACAGCGAGGATGTGACCGAGGAGATGTTGTTCTCGTCGGCCCAACGAGCCATCGATGGCATCAACCGAATGATCGAACTCGAGCTGGACGCGTCTGACCCTCGTGTCGCGACGAG
>CAJQNJ010000203.1 GCA_905479685.1 uncultured Acidimicrobiales bacterium | reverse complement strand
ACGCGACGACGTTCTGTTGTGCGAGCGCCTCGGGTTTCAGGGTCTTGAGCGCAACGATCGCTGGAGTACCGTCGGTGGAGTCCTTGGCCGTACCGTGGACCTCGGCTTCGTACACGACGGCGACTCCACCCTGGCCGAGCTCGGAGAGGATCCGGTAGCCATGGATATCTGGGGTGTCGAACATCAAGAACGCCTCCTCGTCAGTCGCGCTGACCTTCTGCTGCCCAGAGCATGCCGCGACGCATGATCTCGGTCACCTGAGGAATCCGAAGGTCGTCGATCTCGTGGCCAAGTGAGCAGTAGAAGACTCGGCCCTTGTCCCATCGTCGCTTCCACACGACAGGGATACGAGTGCCCTCGATCCACCAGTGGTGTTCGCCCGAGAACGTCGTTCGAGGGATCGACGAGCATGTAGTACTGCTCTGACTTCAGACGAAAGCTCGAGATGCCCTCGACGATCGGATCGTGTGGTTTCGTGATCGTCACGTCGTAGTCGACATAGTCCGCCGTTGGATCCAGGTTGTCTGGCCACCCTGGTGGATGCGCCACGAATTGACCGCCGATCAAGAAGTGATAACTTGAGTGATCACGAAAGGCGTCACCCATGTGGCCATGCCAGCCAGCGATACCACAACCGTTGGCGATCAGCTGCAGCATGCCACGCTCCTCGGCAGCGTTCATGTTGCCGAACTCTTCTTGATGGGAGGAACGTGCGCTCGACCAAATCGGCACGATCAGGTCGACATCGGCAAGGTGCTCCGGTTCGGCCAGCGGCGCCAACGTGTCATAGCTCGTGACCTCGAAATCTTCACCTTCGAGCAATTCGACTGCCCAATCGCAGAACTCCTGCGGCTTGTGCCCTTCCCAGCCGCCGACGAACAGTGCTGCCTTCTTCATGATTTCCCTCGCAAGTATGTGAGTGCTGCCGCCATGTCTCGGTCGCCGAGGCCTTCAGCTTCGGCTCCCTGCAACTCGGCCAGCGTCTTTTCGGTCTGTGGCAGCGTCAATCCGACCCCGGCCGCCATATCCATTGCAAGCTCCACGTCCTTACGGGCCAATGACAATGCAAACGAGACCGGCGTGGCAGCTTCGTCGAGATAGTTGTCCTTCCGGTACCCCAACATCGGCGCAGCTGCTGCCGAATTCTCGAGCGTCCGAAACGCTACGGCAGTGTCGATGCCGGACGCTTCAGCCAGGACCAGCGCTTCTGCCACGGTTTGGTTGAGTCCGTGGATCAACATGTTGACAACGACCTTCATCGTCGCCCCGGACCCCACCGAACCCAAACAGATCGTCTCACGGCCAATGGCGTCGAGGACCGGCTGAACCGGATCGATCTCATGCTCGGTAGCGCCTGCCATGATCAGTAGCTGGGCGGCCGTTGCAGCCGCCACCGAACCTGACACCGGTGCGTCGATCAGCTGTGCGCCTGTCGACTTTTCCGCAAGCTCGCGGATGTGTGTGGGACTATGCGTGCCCATCGACACGATGTGGTGCGCCCCCGAGCGTGCGGCGAACAACCCATCTGGAGACAGATGCACGTCGCTCGAGGCCGCATCATCGCTCAGCATCGTGACGACAACATCACAATGCTCTGCCAACTCTTGCGGGCTGTTGCACACCGTGGCACCGATCGACGCGGCGAGCTCATTTGCTCTGGCCGAGCTGCGGTTCCACAACACGACGTCGAAACCGGCGGCCGCAACGTTGGTTGCCATGGGAGAACCCATTCGGCCAAGACCAGCGAACCCGACGCGGGTCATACGAGCGTCATGCCTCCATCGATCATCACGATCTGCCCGGTCATGTAATCGCTTGCGGGCGAGGCGAGGTAGGTGGTTGTCCCGGTGATGTCTGCAGGCGTGGCCACCCGGCCACGCAGGATGCCTTGGGAGAACTCCTCCATGGCTTGTCCTGGACGCTCCGACGCGCCGATCTCCATGAGGTCCTTGTCCAGGGTCTCCCACAGTTCGGTGTGTACAACGCCGGGGGCGAAGCCCGTGACCGTGATGTTGTGGGAAGCAAGATCGCGTGCTGCGGACTGTGTCAACGAAACCACGGCGAACTTCGAGGCACAGTACGGGGCAACGTTGTCGAAGCCCTGACGGCTCGCGATCGATGCCGTGTTGATGATCTTGCCGCCCGTACCTTGGGCGATCATCTGTTTGGCCGCTTCCTGTATCCCGATCAGCACACCGAGGCCATTGATCTTCATGATGAAGTTCCAGTTGTCCTCGGTGACATCGAGGAAGTTCATTGGCTTGTTCACACCCGCATTGTTGAACTTCACATCGAGCTTGCCGAACTGCTCGACGGCGTGAGCGATCATCGCTTGCACCTGATCACGTTCGGTGACGTCCACGATCGACGTGGTCACCTTGCCGCCGTTCGTGCTCGCTCGTTCTTGATTGGCGGCCTCGACCTCAACCAGCTTTTCGGCATTCAAGTCTGCGAAACAGACATCAGCCCCTTCATCCAAGAGTGCCTCACCGATGGCTCGGCCGATCCTTGTGCTGCTCCCGTGACGATGCACGAACGCCCAGTCATGTTTCCCATGTGCTCTCCCTTGGTTTGAGTTGTTCACGTTCGACGTGTCGAGTTCGCTTCACTGTTTGCCGCCGTGCTTTGAAGAACGGAACTCGCCGGGACCACCATCAGCTGGAGGGGGAAGTTGATGGCCCCGGCGACGACCGTGTCGTCAGTAGCTCGACGACCTACCAGTTGACTGCCACGTACTTCTGTTCGAGATATTCGAGCATGCCTTCATGCCCACCCTCGCGGCCGATGCCGCTCTGTTTCACTCCGCCGAACGGAGCGGCGGGATCAGAGACAAGACCTCTGTTGAGGCCGACCATCCCAGCCTCGAGGCGTTCGGTTACGCGAAGCCCTCGTCCGATGTCGGAGGTGTAGAGATACGCGATCAGGCCGTACTCGGTGTCGTTTGCCATGGCGATGGCCTCGTCCTCGTCGTCAAAGACGACGATGGGAGCGACCGGGCCGAAGATCTCCGATTGGAGAATCTTTGACGTCGCAGGCACGTCGGTCAACACAGTGGCTGGATAGAAATGTCCTTCTCCCCCAGAGGGAGCGCCGCCTACGAGGGCCGTTGCGCCATCGGCAACCGCTCCGTCCACGAGCGCCTGCACGTCCACGACGGCCTCGGCGTTCACCAGAGGCCCCAATTCGGCGCCGGCCTCGAGGCCGGGCGCCATCTTCAGCGCACCCATTCGTTCGGCGAGCCGTTCGGTGAATGCCGGGGCGATACCACGTTGGACGAAGAACCGATTCGCTGCGGTGCAGGCCTCGCCGCCATTCCGCATCTTGGCGATCATCGCTCCCTCGATCGCATCGTCGAGGTCCGCGTCGTCGAACACCAAGAACGGCGCGTTCCCGCCCAGTTCCATCGAAGTGTTCACGACACAATCGGCCGCCTCTCGCAGGAGCACACGTCCGACTTCGGTCGAGCCCGTGAAGGAGAGCTTCCGGACGCGTGGATCGTGCAACATTGCACTCACGATGGCGCCGGACCTTCGAGACGGGATCACGTTGACGACCCCTGGTGGAACCCCAGCTTCTTCGAGGATCTGGGCGACGAGCAGCGCAGTGAGGGGCGTATCTGATGCTGGCTTCAAGATGACGGTGCATCCGGCTGCGAGTGCCGGCCCGATCTTGCGAGTAGCCATAGCTGCTGGGAAGTTCCATGGCGTGACCAGCACAGCCACTCCGACCGGTTGCTGCAGGACGATGATCTTCTTGTCACCACTCGGAGACGTTCCGACCTGCCCGATCGAACGCACCGCTTCTTCGGCATACCAACGAAAGAACTCCGCTGCGTACTTTGCTTCACCGATGGCATCTGGGAGCGCTTTGCCGTTCTCGCGAACGATCAATTCGGCGATCTCATCGATCCGGTCGCTCATCAGCTCGAACGCGGTTCGGAGGATCTCGGCTCGTTCACGTGGTGCGGTCAATCGCCACGTCTGCAGTGCAGCATCCGCGGCGTCGACGGCGGCAATCGCGTCGTCGATCGTGGCGCTTGCGACCGTGGCGATCGTCTCGCCTGTCGACGGGTCGTGAACATCGAAACCGGACTGGTCGCTCGAGGAGCGCCACTCACCATTGATGTAACAGCCGGTTGGCAAAGATTTGAGAAGGTCACTCATTGCTGTACTGCCTTCATGATCGTGTCGAACACTCGCTCGACTGATGGAATCGTGGCATCCTCGAGCGAGTCAGCCGCGGGTAGCGGGACGTGTGGAGTGGTGATCCGCACGACGGGTGCGTCGAGGTCCCAAAAGGCATCCTCGGCAACGATGGATGCGACTTCAGCGCCCCACCCGCAGAGGCGTGGGTTCTCCTCGACGGTGAATATTCTATTCGTCTTGGCGACCGACTCGAGGATCGTCTTGGTGTCAAGCGGAACGAGTGAGCGAACGTCGATCACCTCGGCATCGATACCATGTTCGGCCAGGCGTTCGGCCGCCCCGAGTGCCTTGTGCACCATGAATGCGAGGGCGACGATCGTGACGTCACTCCCCTGTCGGACGATCTTTGCGGTGCCGAGTTCGTCAACGATGTCGTCATCGCCGCTCGGTACATCGAACTTCATCGGATAACACGACTTGTGCTCGAAGAAGATGACGGGATCTGGATCGCGAACCGCAGCCGCAAGAAGGCCGATCGTGTCGACGGCCGTCGACGGAGCGACCACTTTGAGACCGGGAATCATCATGGCCCAGTTCTCGACGCTTTGTGAGTGCTGAGCACCGAACCGCGACCCTGCACCGTTGGCGGTACGGATCACGAGCGGAAGCGACATCTGGCCATCGGTCATGTAGCGGGTCTTCGCGATTTCATTCGCGACGATGTCCCAGCACACGGCCAAGAAGTCGCTGAACATGATCTCGGCAATTGGCCGGAGCCCGGTCATCGCTGCACCCATGGCTGCGCCGAGGATCACCTGTTCGGAGATAGGCGCGTCCCGGACGCGCTTGGGCCCGAACGCTTCGAGAAGACCACCCGTGGTCTTGAATACGCCGCCGGCTCCAGCGACGTCTTCGCCCAGGAACACGACATTTGGATCGTGCGCCAACTCTTGGGCGATGCCCATGCTCACGGCGTCGCGGTAGGTCAGTTCCGCCATTGCCAGCCTCCATCGTCCCAAACATCGGTGTAGATCGAGTCGAGGTTCGGCAAACCACCGTTCTTTGCGCCCTCGGTTGCTGCCTCGACAGCACTCGCCGTCTCTTGCACGACGGCGGTCAGCCGTTCTTCTCCGACGCCGATCTCGAGAAGTCTCTGGTGGTACATGGGAAGAGGATCCCGCTCGTTCCAAGCATCGACCTCTTCCTTCGGTCGATACGTGCCAGGGTCGGCCCGACTGTGCCCGTGGTGGCGATAGGTCTGGGCTTCGATGAGCGACGGCCCACCACCAGTACGTGCTTTCTCGAGCGCTTCCCCGGCGACCATGTACACGGCGTCTGCGTCGTTGCCATCGACGATGATCGAAGGCAACCCGTAGGCACTGGCTCTGTCGGCGCCCGGGTTGGGCACCGGTGACACGTCGGCGATCGACGTGTACTCCATGTACAGGTTGTTCTCGCACACGAATACTGTCGGGAGGTTCCATACCGCTGCGAAGTTGACCGCCTCGTGGAACGCTCCGATGTTCGTTGTTCCATCGCCGAAGAAGGCAACGGCGACCTGACCAGTGTCGTTGTACTGCGACGTCCACGCCGCACCATTCGCCACACAGAGGTGGGCTCCGATGATTGCGTAACTGCCCATGACACCGTGTTCGACGCTGGTGAGGTGCATCGATCCACCCTTGCCGCCCATCAACCCGTTCTCCCGGCCGAGGAGTTCGGCGAGCACCGGTGTCATCGGAACGCCACGGGCCAACGTGTGCGCGTGGCCCCGATAGGTCGCGAACGTCCAATCGTCCTTGCGCATCGCCACACCGAACCCGGCCGCGATCGCCTCCTGGCCGAGCGACAGATGGCTCGTTCCCTTTACCAGGCCCTGGAGGAACATGTCATAGGCCCGTTTTTCGAACTGTCGGATTTCTTGTTGCACCCGAAAAAGCTTGAGGCGAACTTCCTCAGGAATCGGAAGCCGTGCGTTTTCGCGATTGACAGGCTGCGGAAACACGGGCGTGTGATTCCCGTACTCCTCATAGGACGGCATCGTCGTCATGTCAGGCCCTAGTACTGGTTCGCGACGAAGAGTTCTTCAGCCGGGAACAATGTGATGACGTCGCAGCCGTCCTTGGTCACGACCACTTCCTCTTCGATTCGTGCAGCGGACACGCCGTCGCTGGCTGGGCAGTAGGTCTCGATTGCAAAGACCATGTTCTCTTTGATCTCCATTGGGTGATCGAGGGAGTTGACGCGGCTGATGATCGGCCGTTCGTGCAATCCAAGACCGAGCCCGTGGGCAAATTGCAGTCCGAACGCCTCGAATTCGGTTTCGAATCCGAATTCGGTGCACTTCGGGAAACCCTTTGCAACATCTGCAGTCGATACTCCAGGTTTGATCATGTTGATCGCAGAGTCGATCCACTCACGGGCCTTGGTGTACGCGTCGTGTTGTGCTGATGTTGCGCGACCGACGTTGAGTGTGCGGTAGTAACACGTGCGGTATCCGTTGAACGACTGGATGATGTCGAAGAACGCCTGGTCACCAGGACGAAGGATCCGGTCGGAGAAGTTGTGCGGGTGCGGGCTGCACCGTTCACCCGACACAGCGTTCACGGCCTCCACATCATCGGAGCCTTGGTCGTAGAGGCGTTTGTTCACCAGGGCGACGATCTCGTTCTCGCGAATGCCTGGCTTGAGCACGTCGGCAATGAGTTGGTAGGCGCCATCGACCATTGCGCATGCAGTGGTGAGGAGCATGATCTCGTCAGCAGACTTGATCTCACGAGCGTCGAGCATGATCTGCTGCCCGTCGATGACCGTGATGCCCTCTTCCTGCAGAGCAAACATCATCGGCGGTTCCACAATATCGACGCCGAGCGGCATGTCGAACACACCCTGAATCCGCAACAGCTCGGCGATTTCGCGTGCGGTGCGCTTGAAGAGTTCGTTGTCGGGCGGTATCGCTCCACGCAAGCCGTTCAGACCAGCACGACAGTTCTCTGGTTTGAGCCATGGTGCGTACAGGCGGTGATGGGCAGCCGCTGAACCGAAGTCCCAGATCATCGGGTCCCCATCGCGGGCGAGCAGCGAGTATCGGGTCATCTTGTCTCGAGCCCACTCGCCGATCTGCGTGCTTGTTGTGTACCGGATGTTGTTGGTGTCGAAGCACAACAGTGCGCCGGCTTTGGAGTTCTCGAGCGCCTCTCGTGTTCGGGCGAGGCGATAGTCGCGAAGGCGCCCGAAATTGACCCGCTCCTCGAAGTCGACTGCCATCCCACCTGGAGATGGTGTCACCGCAATTGCAAATTCACCCATAGTCGTCTCCCCCTTCAGCCGATCGGCCACAGTACCATTTTTCGGCGACTTCGCTGGCCCCAAAGAGTTCACGAGTGCTTTTTGCACCATAGCCAACTTGTGCAATCGTTTGCAAGTCTTTGAATCACGAATTCACTCGATGGGCACATATTACTGCGAATTCAACTGTTATCGCCAAGATTTCTATTGCAATCGTTTGCCGTTTCGTTTAGGGTTCGGCCATTCGACCACAGACACTCGATCGAGTCGAAGTCGAAGGTATTCAAATGGCGCGAGTGACCCTGAAAGATGTTGCCGAGCACGCTGGTGTCGATGTTTCGACCGTGTCTCGGGCCTTGAGCGATGACCGCTCCAACCTCGTGAACCAGGCCACTCGGGTGCGGGT
>CAJQNJ010000202.1 GCA_905479685.1 uncultured Acidimicrobiales bacterium | reverse complement strand
GCCCGGCCTCGTCTGCTTCGTGTTGGACGAGCTGCTCGCGCACGACGGCCGCCCGCTGAAAGTCATGAACTGGGTTGCAGGGGAAGCCTTCGTCCACCGCGGTATCGGGAAGTCGTCCATACACCTGGATCGTGCTCAGTTGAACCAAACGCCCCACGTTTGGACGTCCCGCTGCCTGTACGATCCGCCGCGTGAGATCAACCTCGACTGCGAGGCGTGTTGCCTCGTCGAGGTGCATGCGTGTGTCCGCCGTGCAGTTGTAGACGACGTCCGCATCGCGCACAGCGTCCAGGAGCGATGCGTCGGTGTAGTCGATTGGTTCCACCGCGACTCCGAGCGAGTCGACGAAGGTCCGATCACTCATCGGTCGGACGATGGCGATCACCGAGTGTCCTGCGTGTGCAAGCTGCTCTGCAACATGGCCCCCGAAGAAGCCGCTCGCCCCCAACACCGTCGCGCGCATGGAATAGCTTAGCAGCTCAACCCGGGGGCAGACGGCAGATCCAACCGACGTTGGCGGTGATGCCACCCGCATCCACCAAGTGCCTTCGGGGAGATCTCCTCCCGAATGCTCGTCGCCGCTAGAACTGAGTCTCGACCGCCCGTCCGCTCGCGTTGGCGAGCGCAGCCATGGCTCGGGCAACGTCCGCCACTGTGAGATACATGGTGACCAGCGCATCGTAGCCAGCTTGGATGGCGGCGATATCGCCCGCCGGCAGTGGCAGAGGTGTGTAACCATAGCCGAACTGATCGCAGGACGAGCTCGCCTGGCCCACCGTCATGTTCTCGATCGTCCCATCGAAACAACAGACCATCTGGTCGAAGTTGAACACACCAGCGCCCGACAGGTTGCCGTCGGATCCCGAAAGACTTGCCTCGAAGTAGAACTCTTGGGCGGTTGCAAGGCCTCCGAAGACAGTGATGTAGAGATTGCTTTCGAAGGCGGTCTGCGTGTAGGACGAGACGTCTGCTGTCATGCCTTGCCCGAGCGGGAAGCTGACGTAGTCCGATACGGTACCCTCATAGCGAACGATCGAAGCGGCGCCGAATGGTCCAAACTCGATCTCCTGACTGCCGTCGGCGTTTGCAAGGTGCCCTTGCATCTGAAAGACGCTGACCGACTCGGCGTCTGCAAATGCATCCGGCTGGCCATAGCCCACCGCCCGAATGACATCGACATCGCCCACCTGCAGGGTGGCGGTCAGAAGTGTTCCCTGGAAGTTGCTGGTACACGACAGCTCGAGGGTCCCGATGACGACGTCAGTGTTCGGTAGACCGTCCACGATTTGGTACACGCGAAAAGCGACCGAACCAGAAGGAGCCGTTGGGCTACCCATTGGCTGATACCCGCTCCCCGTGTAGGCGAACTCGACTCCGTCGAGGACGCCCAACGCGCAGGGCTCATCGCCGCCGCCTTTCGCGCTGACAGCGAGCATGGGTGGCCCCAGCGCCTCCTCGAGCGCTCTGGCGACTTCCGACGCGGTGTGGCGCGCCCCATCATAAGTCTCTTGATTCTTTCCCACGACCTCGTTCGCCAGGTCACCGACGCCGCCGAACGCTTGCCCAATCGGTGTCTCCGCGGCCGGCCGGCCGTTACCATTCGTTGCACCGCCACCACCGTCGTCGCTGGAGCTACTACCGCTACATGCGACGGCGAAGGAAAGCGCAACCATCAAAGCCGTCACCATTCCGGCTCCGCTCAATCGTGCTTTTTCCATATCGCCCTCCTCAGCCCACCTGGGGATCTAAGAGGCTACAGCAGCGCACAATTAATGAGAAAGGGACACTCTCCACTCCCATAACCCGCTGTAACCTATGGCCTTCTCGGCAGGAGATCGCAGCAGCTCCGGACCTATTGGATCTCGACGGTGAACGGAATCAGCTGGACGAACTCGGGAGACTTGCCCGCAACGATCCAGCCTTCGGCACCCGTGGTGCGGGGGCATGTGACGATCATCTTGTATTCCCCGAGTCTCACGAAAGAGCTTCGCTCGGAGACTGCGTCTTGGTGCCATTGGACCTACCTCGCTCGTTCGAGGGGAAGTACGAAGTCGGCCTTGCGCAGTATCGAGCCTTTCATAGGTTGTGGGGCAGGCTATCCGCTTTTGAGTCGAGCGATCACTCTCGAGATGAACATGATCGAGTTGGCGCGATCGACTGTTCTTCCTAGCGTGAGAACGTCGATACGGTCAGCCCATCTCGGTAAGCCCGACGGTGGCCTCACTCGCCAGCAGGGCGTCCGTTCGCTGCCGTCGACCGGATCGGGTGCTCCTCGGCAGTTTGCCAGGGCACGTCCGGCCACCAGCGCTCCGGGGCGGTCGAGCTCTCAGGCTCGATGCTCTGTCCGGGTCTCGGAAGCGCCATGTTCACCCTCGCGTTTTCAGCGGCGATCAACGCCCGTTCTGCCGGTTCGGTCCATCCGTGCATCGCGAGGTCGAACAAGCCCCAGTGGACGGGCACGAAGAACTTTCCGCGTAGCCACTGGTGCGCGAGCACTCCCTGCTCCGGCCCCAGATGCCAATCCGGCCAAAGCGCGTGATACGCCCCAGTGTCGATGATGGTCAGATCGAACGGCCCGAGCTCCGCGCCGATCTTCTTCAGATCATCGAACAAGCCCGTGTCGCCGGAATAGAACACGCTGTGTTCGGGACCGAGCAAAGCCCAACCCGCCCAGAGCGTCGCGTTTCGGTCCACGACGCTGCGCCCCGACGCGTGTCGCGCCGGCGTGCAAACGACTTGCAGTCCCTCGATGCGCCGCCGATCCCACCAATCGAGCTCGATGATTCGCTCTTTGGGTACGCCCCAGTGCTCGAGGTGTGCGCCAACGCCAAGAGGGACGAAGAAGACGCTGCCCCAATCCTTCATGGCCGCCAGCGCGGGGTAGTCGAGGTGGTCGGGATGGTCATGAGAGACAAGCACCGCGTCGATTGCTGGCAGGTCATCGAGGGCCACCGGAGGCTCGTACCAGCGTTGCGGTCCAACCCAGCTGACGGGCGAAGGAGATGGTCCCCAGACCGGGTCGGTGAGCACGCGCCTGCCATCGATCTCGATCAACATCGACGAGTGCCCGAACCAGGTCACCCGCAGCCCGGTCGCCGGTGGCGTGTCGAACGCCGAACCATCACCGCGAACCACCGGGATGTCCTGCTCTGGATGTTCGGGCGCTGCGTGGTCGCTCCCATCAAGCATCGCGCTGGCAACCCTTGCGATCGAGAAGTCGTCAAACAAGGGTTGCGGATTCTCGAACCCGT
>CAJQNJ010000201.1 GCA_905479685.1 uncultured Acidimicrobiales bacterium | reverse complement strand
CCACGATCACCACGACAAGGATGATGATCGAGACGAGGATGAGGAAGCTGCTCGGAAAGATCGACCCGACCTTGGCCGCAAAGATGGCTCCCGAGAACGAAGCCAGTACCGCACCAACAACGAACGCCATCAATTTGGCGTTCACCGTATTGATACCCATTGCCTCTGCGACGCTTTCATCTTCGCGAATGGCCATCCACGCACGACCGAGCCTCGAATGTTCAAGACGCCACGACACGTAGATCGCAATCGCGCAGAAGACGAGGACCAGATAGAAGACCGATCGGGGGTCTACTCCGGAGACGGTTCCAAGGGGGCCAAAGTCGGCAGGCGGGATGTTCGTGATGCCCTGGGCACCACCGAAGTAACCCTTCAACCAGTCGGACAAGAACAGCAACCGAATGATCTCACCGAATCCGAGGGTCACGATGGCGAGGTAGTCACCACGCATACGAATGACAGGGGCACCGATGAACAAACCGACCATGCCCGCAACCAACACTGTGACCACGAGCGCCGTAGGCCACGACAAGTGTGGCAACCAATCCGGCCACGATTCGCCAGGGTTTGGGGCCGTCATCACGGCCGTGGTGTAGCCACCCACGGCGAAGAATGCGACGTACCCGAGATCGAGGATGCCAGCCAGTCCGACGACGATGTTGAGTCCCAGGGCGAGCAGCAAAAAGATGCCGACGTTCGCGAGGAGTTCGTTCACGATCTTTCCAGTAAAGAATGGGAGGATCACGAGCGCCAGCGCAGTCACGCCGATGAGAATCGTGGTCTCACGGGTCCGTGCTGCTCCGGTCTTTGCGTTGTAGCTCGCCCTCGCGCTCTTGATGCGTCCACGACCCATCAACGAGAGCGTGCCGGAAACCACTGCGATGAGAGCAGCTCCCTTTCGAGTGAGGCCGCCTGTCTGTGCATAAATGAACTCGATGATCGGGTCGAACACAGAGTCGACTGGAGGACGCGGCGTGTCACTTTCGCCGAAGAACTCCGTGATGCGACCTGGATCAGCGAGGAACTCACCGAAACCTTCGACGAAGTCATCGATGATCGCTTGGAAAATCGACACACTGATGACGCTTGCGACCATGACCGTGATCGCTCGTCGAATACGCTGTGGCAACAGCCGCATGGATGCGCCAACTGCTGCGAGCACGCCGCACAGCACGATCCAGGCCCACACGCCGAAACTTGTGCCACGTGTGAAGCTCAGGAGGTCCAAGAGCTGTGGGCTCCAGTTCACCAATGGCTCGCGCAGATCAAAGTTGTCGATCAGTATGACAAGCACTGACAGGCCCAGGCCGCCAATGACGCCCACAACAGAGCCGCCGACGACATCCCGAACACCGCGCTTCGTGGCGACCATACCCTCGAGTACGAGCTCCCCTCCGAGCATCCAGCCAAACATCACGGGCCAGATGTACAAGGAGAGGTACCCGAGCGAAAGGTGGCCGTCAATGATCTGACGAGGGTCGAGGCCGACCGGCATGCCCGATAGCGCGATGAACACCATCGTGAGCGCCAAGACACCCCCGAATCGAAGGACCCTGTTCCAGTCGAGATCGAACGCGGATCTCGAGACCTCGAGGGCCATATCGGGCGATGACACGTCTGAGGAAATCGTTGTGTCAGTCATGCCCGATCCTCCGCAGAAAGCCGCTCTCCGAAGAGGCCGGTGGGTTTCACGAGAAGAACAAGTATGAGAAGGGTGAAGGCCACCGCATCACGCAATTGGGTCACGCCATTCACACCAAGCGGTTCGAGCAGCATGAGTGGAGCCATCGACTCAGCGGTTCCAAGTGACAGGCCACCAGCCATTGCCCCACCGAGGTTCCCAACGCCGCCAACCACTGCAGCGGTGAAGGCCTTGATTCCAGGGAGGAAGCCAGTCGTGGCGATGACCGACTTGAAGAGTAGTCCCCAGAGAATGCCAGCAATACCTGCCATTGCGCCACCAACCGCAAACGTGGTGACGATCGTCTTGTTCACATCGATGCCCATGAGTGCGGCGATCTCTTTGTCTTCAGCGACAGCTCGCATCGCTTTACCCGTCTTCGTACGTTCGACAAAATACCAGAGACCGGCCATCGAGATGGCCGCAACGATCAGGACGATGATCTTCGACCCCTCGATCTCGAACGACAAGATGCTGTATTTCTTCGAGAACCACTCGGGAGGTTGCGGGTAACCCTTCGCGCCCGGCCCGAATAACACGATCACCGCATTCTGGATGAAGAACGAAACCCCGATCGACGTGATGAGCGGAATGAGGCGTGGGGAACCTCGCAGAGGCCGATATGCGACTCGCTCCATGACTACGGCCGCCGATGTCGACACCACGATGGCGAGAACGACGGTGAACAGGACTGCAGGAATGAAGGCGTTACCTTCCCAATATCCGGCTTCGTCGAGCTTCACACTGGCGATGAATCCAGAAAATGCTCCAAGCATGAACACCTCGCCGTGCGCGAAGTTGATGAAGCCCAGAACGCCGTACACCATCGAGTAGCCGAGTGCGATCAGACCGTACATCGCCCCTTGACTCAGACCCGTGACAAGCAATCCCTGGAACTGATCTCTGCTCAGCCGGTTTGCTTCTTCCCCATCGTGGGTCCACTTGGCAAAGGCATTCCCGGGATCGATCTGTTGGGCAATGAATGCCAGCAAACCAACACAGATCGTACCGATCAGAACGATTCGTAGGCCTAACAAGAACCAGTCGACGCCAGTCCGTTGGGCGCCTTTCACTCGAACAGCGGTCGTCACTGACTAGAACCTCTCATCAAATCTTCCTTGATTTGAACCGACTTGCGTGCAGAGCGGGTCAAACGTCGTGACCCCGCCCATTGAAGAATGGGCGGGGTCACGTAAGTAATCAAATCGCAGCCGAAGGTTTTTCAGCTACGAGACAAAACATTGTGTTATTGCGGCGCGTACTCGAAGACCACATTTGCCTTGGAGGTCTCGATGTCAGCAGAGTCAAGGTGCTCGATGATGGTGATCTTCTGTGAACCACAGTCACCGAAATCATCACAGTTGATCGTGCCGATGATTCCTGCGTAGCCGCGGATGCCGTTGAGGAACTCGCGCACACCGGCACGGTCGATCTCGAGGTTTCCGTCGGCATTCACATGTGATGCGGCGTCGATCGCGTCGAGCAACATCGCCGTGGCGTCGTAGCTATGACCCCAGAAGGCCGCCGACGGCGCTTCACCTTGGTCTGCCTCGTAGGCGGCCAAGAACTCGTCAGCGGAAACGCCAGTGCTCTCGTTGACGTTCGCACCGAAGCGCACGTCAGGACCGGAGAAACGGATGCCCTCGGACTGTGAGAGCTCCATGAAGCCATCGACGAGAAGGCCGTCCGCCGCAAGCAGAACGGTGTCTTCGAGACCCGAAACGCCACTGGCCTGATCAGCGATGAAGTCACCGGCTGGCTGGAAGATCGGGAAGAAGATGGCTTCTGGGGCACCGGCTGCGATTTCGGTCAGGACGGGCACCATGTCGGTGTCTTCCTTTGCAACGCCGCTCACTGCAGTGACGGTTCCACCCAATGCTTCGAAGGCGTTTGCAAATGCGTTTGCGAGACCTTCGGTGTACGGATCGCCGTCGTGAATGCCGGCGGCGGTGGTGAGACCGAGGTCGGTATACACGAACTCTGCCATAGCTGCACCCTGGAAGAGATCGTTGTGTGCTGTGCGGTAGTAGCCAACGTTGTAGTTCTCGCCGGCGTTGCCCTGCTGATCAGAGGTGAGTGCAGGCGAGGTGTTCGATCCGGAGATCATGACCATGCCAGCAGCACTGATGAGCGGAGCAGCAGCGGTTGCCGCGCCCGAACACGATGTGCCGATCACACCGACGACCTGCTCGTCAGCAACGATGGTCTGCGCAGCTGCCTGGCCACCGTCTGCTGAGCAGAGATCGTCGAGGCCAGTTCCACTCGTGACGTCAAATCCCTTGATCGGGCCGTAATCGGCAACTGCCTGCTCGACTGCAACCTGGTTGGGAATGCCGAGGAAGGCCACGTCGCCGGTGATGGCGTTGAGCGAACGGATCTGGACTTCGGCGCCGGCTTCGACGGTCACGACGCCGAGGCTGCCGTCGCCGAGGGCGTCATTGTCTTCCATGGCTTCTTCTTCGTCCATGGCTTCTTCTTCGTCCATGGCTTCTTCTTCGTCCATGGCTTCTTCTTCGTCCACGGCTTCTTCTTCTTCGTCCGCTGCGTCGTCGGCCGGAGCCGTCGTATCATCGGTCGTTGTCGTATCGTCGTCAGATCCGCAGGCTGCTGCAACAAGACTGAATGTCGCGAGCAGAGCAAGGATCGTGAGAAGTTTCTTCACTTGTCCCCTCCAAAGGGTTTGTGGCCCCGCATCGTCGCGCAGCCCGTACATAGGGGAGAAAGGGTATCAGCTCGATCGCCAACAACATTGTCAGCTACTGCTGTAGCGACGAATCGACACGTACCGCTCACGTGCACTCGGTCGCGTCACTTCCCAAACTTTTCGCGCGTTCCTTGGGGAACAAGGCCTCGAATTTCCGTCAGTCGAGCTCTACCGGTGTCGCCTGGGGGTGGTGGCAGGCAACCCAGTGATCGGGTCCGAACTGTTCGAATTCTGGCACCGTGGTTCGACAGATGTCCGATGCATGCGGGCAACGGGTGTTGAACCGGCAGCCCGCCGGAGGATCGAGTGGCGAGGGCAACTCACCAGACAGGGACGCGTCCGCCGCAATGTCTGACCCTGGGACGGCAGCCAGTAGGGCCTGGGTATAGGGGTGTGCCGGGTTGTCGAAGATGCTGTCCGCATCACCGACCTCAGCTACGCGACCGAGGTACATCACCATCACTCGATCGCTGACATTGCGCACCACAGCGAGATCATGGCTGATGAACAACATCGTGAGGTCGTGTTGTTTCTTCAGGTCATCGAGCAAGTTCAGGATCTGCGCCTGGACCGAGACATCGAGGGCCGAGACCGGCTCGTCGCAGATCAAGACATGGGGGTCGAGCGCGAGGGCACGGGCGATGCTGATTCGTTGGCACTGCCCACCCGAGAACTGAAACGGCTTGCGATCCTTGTACTGCGGATCGATGCCAACCGACTCGATCAACTCGAGGATTCGGGCGTCGCCCCACTCGCCATGTGTCCCCCAGATCTCTACGCCCTCCCGGATGATGTCCCAGATCGACCGACGAGGATTGAGCGCAGAAATCGGATCCTGGAAGATCATCTGTAGATCGGTGCGAGTGGCCCGGAGAGCATCTTTGTCGAGTTTGGTCAGATCGCTGTCTCGATACAGCACCTGACCTGAGGTTGGTCTCGGCATCTGAATGACGGCCTTTGCCGTTGTCGACTTGCCACATCCGGACTCCCCGACGATGCCGAGTGTCTCGCCTGCACGCACATCGAACGACACATCCGAGACCGCATGGAGCACCGCGCCACGTGGCCCAGGAAACTCGACTACCAAGTCTTCGACATGAATCAACGCTTCGCCTTCGCGCAACATCGCATTTCCGATGCCAACCATCACACGCTCGCGGCGGGTTCAGCGGCCGAGCCGCACGGGTGGAAACAAGCGTAGGAATGGTCAGCCGAGCTCGGTGTCGACTTGAACGGCGGAATCGCCGACGCACATTCGTCCGTCGCATAGGTGCAGCGTGGCGCAAAGGGGCACGCCGTCGGTGCAAATGCGAGATCGGGCGGGCTGCCCGGGATGGGATCGAGCTGAGTGCCTCTCGGTGTGGACATATCGGGAATCGAGCGCTGGAGAGCCTGCGTGTAGGGGTGAGCGGTGTCGGCAAACACCGCGGCCGTCGGAGCGGTCTCCATCAGGCGCCCCCCGTACATCACCGCGATCGTGTCCGTCCGGTCGCGGACCACTCCGAGGTCATGCGTGATGAGAATCAGCGCCATATCGAGTTCACGGCGGAGATCGTCGAGAAGATCGAGGATGTCCCGCTGCACCGTGACGTCAAGGGCGGTTGTCGGCTCGTCGGCGATGAGCAACGCCGGTTCGTTGGCAAGAGCCATTGCGATCACGACTCGCTGTCGCATCCCCCCGGACAACTCGTGCGGGTATTGGCGTAGTCGTTTGACCGGATCGGGGATTCGCACGAGGTCGAGCAACTCGAGAGCATGTTCCTTCGCCGCCGAGTGCGAGAGCCCGTCGTGATAGCGCATCCCCTCGGTGAGTTGCGCGTCGATTCGTTTCACTGGGTTGAGCGAAGTCATCGGATTCTGGAAGACCATCGCGATGTCGACGCCATAGAAATGTTTGCGCCGCCCCTTCGGAAGATCGAAGACGTCGAGCCCGTCGAATACGGCCGAACCCGTGATCTCGGCTGTACGCGGCAGAAGCCCCATGATCGACTTCATCGTCACCGACTTGCCCGACCCGGACTCGCCGACGATTCCGAGCGCCTCACCCTTGCTCACGCCGAGGCTCACCCCAGATACTGCGTACACCTTCCCTTCGGGCGTGTTGAACGTGACTCCGAGATTGTCGACTTCGAGGAGGTTGTCAGACATCACAGCGACAACTCCTTCGCGTCGAAGACCTCTCGGAGACGATCACCTGCGAAGTTGAGCGACAGCACGGTCAGGAACACGACGCCGATCGGGAAGAGCGCGGCATGAGGCCCGGTCTGCAGGTCAGTGGCACGGCTCCCCGCTTCGAAGATCTGTTTGCCCCAGCTCAATCCGTCAGCCACCGAGATCCCGAGAAACGCCAGCGTTCCCTCGGCGACGATTGCGATACTCATACCCAGTAGCGCGAGCGCCGACATTGGTACGACAACGTTGGGCAGGATCTCGCGGATCAGGATCCGACGATCATCGGCGCCAAGAATCCGCGCTGCCATCACGAACTCCTTCTCGGCAAAGACAAGGGTCTGGGCTCGGGCGAGTCGTCCGACCGGTGCAATCGCAAGGATGCCGAGCGAGATCGAGATCCAGAACACCGTACGACCGAGCAGTGTCGTGATCAGGATCGCAAGGATCAGTGCAGGGAATGACAGGAGGGTCGCAAACGCAAATGAGGCGACGCCGTCGAACAAGCCTCGGAAATACCCGGCGAGGATACCGATCGAGCCACCGACGAGCAGACCCACGACGATCGCGATGAAACCGACCACGAGCGAGATCCGGGCACCCCAAATCGTGAGCGAGAACACGTCGCGGCCCGTCGAGTCCGCACCGAACCAGAGGCCAGGCCGCGGGCCCTCGAGGCGGCCTCCGACACCGGTCGCATTGGGGTCCTCCAGCGGAAGGATCGGCGCGAGCAGCGCGAGACCGATGACCAGTAGCACCCAGCCGACGCTCACCCAAAATCCGAAACCGAGCCGACGCCACAACGCCAACGGCGGTTTCTCGTCTTCGGCGGTGGGATCGGCAGAGGGCAACCACAGTTCAGTCATTCAGCGCCACCCTCGGATCGAGCCAGGTGTAGGCGATGTCGACCAGGAAGTTGATGAGAACGAAGAGAACCGACATGATCACCACGACGGCAAGCACGATCGGAAAATCATCCCGGATGATTGCTTCGATGACCGCCCTGCCGATACCGGGGATCCCGAAATACTGCTCGACGACGAGCGAACCCCCGATGAGCGCCCCCGTCTGGATTCCGAACACGGTGAGCATCGAGAACATCGACGGCCGTAGAGCGTGTCGGAAGAGAATGTGGCGCGTGCTCATCCCTTTCGCTCGGGCCACGGCGATGAAGTCCTCCTGCAACGTCGATATCAGGTCGGTCCGCAGAAGGCGCTGGTATGTGGCGATGAGCGGTATGGCGAGCGAAATCGCGGGGAGGGTGAGGGACCAGAGCCGGGGCCCCAACCCCGAGTCATCGAACCGTGTCGGAAAGATCTGCCAGTAGAGCGCAAACAACCAGAACAGAAGAACGACGAGCGCAAAGACCGGGATACCGAGCATCCCGAAGGACACAACCGTCGAAGCCTTGTCGACGAACCGGTAGGCACGCGATGCCGCCCAGAGCGCCCATGGAATCGACACTGCGATCGCCAGCAGTTGGGCGTACGCCATGAGCAGGATGGTCACCGGCAGCTTGTCGGCGATCACGGTCCGGACGTTTTGTTGGTTCTTGAAACTGCGCCCGAAATCCCCCTGAGTGAGATCACCGACCCAACGCGCGTAGCGAACGGGGAATGGATCATCGAGGTGATACTCGGCCCGCGCCTCGGCCCGGATCTCTGCGAACTCGGGCCCTGATGACTCGTCGGCGATCGGCCCCAGGATGTTGACGAGGGGGTCGCCGAGGAAGTTCATCGAGGCAAAGGCCAGAAACGTGACAGCCAGCACGACGAGGAGCATCTGTCCGACTCGACGCAACAGATAGGTCACTGATCCCCCGGATTTCGAAAACTACTGGCTGAGCCAGATTTGCGGGAACCTCCAGGCGCCGTTGAGCGAACACTGCAACGTGTCACCATCGACGTTCGTGCCATCGCACACACCGTTCACGTTCTCGTTCGCCGACACGATCCAGTTCGTGTGGTTCGTGATGAGGTATTGGTACGAGTCGGCGATGCTCTGGCTGATCTGCTGCCAAAGCTCGATTCGTTCTGCCTCGTCGGCGGTGTTCCGCTGTGCGAGCAACAACTCTTCTCGTGCCGGGTCGCAATAGCGCGACCAGTTCAGCGAGAACACACCCAGGATCGCCGAGCACGACAAGAACGTGAACTCGATCTCGGGGTCGACGTTGCCATGGGTTCGATATGTGGTCACATCGAACTGCCCGGTGGCGACTTCGGTGATGAAGTCGTCCTGGGGCACGACCTGCGTTTCGATGTTGAAGAAGGGCTCCCACGCGTTGCGCATGACCGCCGCGGTGTTGTCGAGTGAGAGGCTCGGGCCGTTGTATTGGTATTCGATGTCCACCTTGCCATCTGTGCACGATTCAGGCACGTCGGCGCAATACGCCTCGATGAGCGGACCCGAGAGCTCAGGCTGGTCGACGATCTGGGTCACGTCAGGGTTGAACCACCGTGATTCGGGAGTGAACAAGGAGTCCGCGACTCTCGGGATGTTCTGATCGATCAGTTCGTTGTATTCCTCACGAGGGAATGCATGCGTGGCCGCCTGCCGGACGCGAATGTCGTCGAACGGCGGGCTGGACGTGTTGAAGATGAAGAAGAACTCTTCGCCCGAGTCGTCCTCGATTCTCTTGATCGACGGCTCGGCCCGCAGCCGAATTGCACTGTCTCCGTCGGTCGAGTGGTTCATGTCGAGGTCGCCGAGGAGCAACTGATCGGCGCGCTGGCCTTCTTGGTTGTTGGGGAAGATCTCGATCGCATCGAGGTAGATCTCCTGGTCGTCTCGCCACCAGCCGTCGTTGCGAGCAAGCCGGGTGACCGAATCCTGAACGCGCGATTCGATCTTGAACGGACCGGCGCCAATCGGCATCTGATCGAGGCTGGGATCAACGTCCCGCGCGTCGAGCCATGCGGGCGAGCCGATCATGCCGAGCTGTGTCGCAAAGTATGCGGGGATCACCGCGTTCGAGCCGAGTGGCGTGATCCGCACCGTCAGGTCATCGACCTTCTCGAACGGTGTCTCGGGATCGAAGACCGGAATGAAGATCAAGCCGATCAGCGGATCGTTCACCTGCGCCTCCACGCTGCGGAGAACGGCATCTGCATTGAGCGGTTCGCCGTCGCTGAACGTGATGCCCGGGCGCAGCTTCATGTCCCAGCTCGTGAAGTCGTCGTTCGGCGTCCAGCTCTCGGTCAGATTGTTCACCCACAGGTCGTCCTCGCTCCACGCCGTGAGGGTGTCGAAGATCGCCGTGCCCATCAGGATCGCACCGGGGGCGAATGCCGTACTGGTCGGGTTGAGCGAGTCGGGCTCCCCTTCGATGCCCACGCGCAGCGTTCCACCGCTCTGCGCCGCCGTTGGATCCTCGGTGACCAGGTCGGAACCATCTGCGGACTCGTCGGCGCCTTCGCCCGAGGTGTCGGTGTCGGTCGCCCCGCCGTCCGAGTCGGTGGTGGTGTCGTCCGTATCAGCAGCATCGGAGCCACCTGCGTCTTCGACGGGATCGTCGGAGCCTCCCCCGCATGCGGATGCGATGAGGGCGAAGGCAAACAAGACTGCCAGAAGCTGGCGAGGTCGAACACTGACGAACACGTTGGGTCCCCTTGTGGATCTTGCGTGGGCGTTACGCACGTCACATCGTCGTCTACCAACGGGTAGGGGGCAAGTCGGCCAGCGACTGGATGTCAGTGGGTTTCTTCCAGAAGTTTTCGAGCGATGACCATCTTTTGGATCTCGTTCGTACCCTCGCCGATGATCATGAGGGGCGTGTCGCGAAGGTACCGTTCGACGCGGTACTCGGTGGTGAAGCCGTTTCCGCCATGAATACGGACAGCATCCATAGCGACCTCGAAGGCTGCCTCGCTCGCAAACAGCTTTGCCATGCCGGCGTCGAGATCGATTCGTTCCCCTGAATCGTATTTGCGAGCAGCTTCGTAGGTGACGAGGCGGGCGGCATGGACCTTCGTGGCCATCTCCGCCAACTTGAATGCGATCGCTTGATGATGTGCGATCGGTTTCCCGAATGTCTCGCGCTCCTTGGCATAGCTGATGGCGTCATCGAGCGCAGCCTGAGCGACACCAACCGCTCGCGCCGCGATATTGATTCGGCCGAGCTCGAGCGCGCTCAGCGCGTAGGCCAACCCGTGCCCGATTCCCTCGGAACCCCCGAGCACGTTCGAATCAGGCACCGTGTGGTCGGCGTAGTTCATCTCCACGGTCTCGAGACCTCGATACCCCAGCTTGTCGATTTTCTTGCTGGCCGTGATGCCCTCGAACGACTCACCTGGCTCCTTTTCCACCAAGAAGCACGTGATCTGGTCGGTGTCTGTCTTGGCCATGAGCATGACCAGCGACGCCCGGACACCATTCGTCACCCACATCTTCGTGCCATTGATGACCCATTCGTCCCCATCTCGGACGGCCTTGGCTCGCATCGATCGCGTGTCGCTGCCCGCATCGGGCTCGCTCAACGAGAACGCGGCGCGAAACGACCCATCGCACATACGGGGGAGGAAGCGAGACTTCTGCTCCTCCGTTCCGTAACGAGCGATCATCGTGACCGCGATCGTGTGTGTGTTGACGATTCCGGCGAGCGACATCCACCCACGCGACAACTCCTCGATGATTCGCGCATAGGTGGTCGCATCGAGGCCCAGGCCTCCGTGTTCGGGCGGGACCGTCGCGCCAAAGAGACCGAAGGCGCACATCTGATCGAACATCACCTGTGGGAACTCGTCGCTGCGCTCGAACGCATCTGCGCTACCGATGACATCGCTGTCGACCCATTCACGGACGGCTCCGACTATCTGATCAGCAAGATCGCTATCTGTGGTCATCGCTTGAACATAGCTAGGCAATCCCGACGATTCCTCGATCGACCAGTTCGCCGATCTCGTGCGTCGCGAGACCGAGCTCGGCCAAGAGCGACTCGGTATCGGCCCCGAGCAAAGGAGCTGGCATCGGGTCGACGCAGAGCAAGCCGTCGAATGCAACCGGCGAACCAGGGGTCAGGTACGTTCCGATTCCTGGCTGCTCGATCGACCGGAAGAGCTCGCTGTCGGTGGAGCACCGAGGGTCGTTCTCCACGAGCTCCAGGAAGTGTTGGTAACGCCCCCAACACACGCCGAGAGCATCGAATCGCGTGGCGACCTCGGCGAGGGTGTGGGCGAGCGTCCAGCGGGCGATGAGCGCTTTGAGCTCTTCGCGGGCTGCGAAGCGAGCTCCCTCGTCACTGAAATCGAGTCGATGCTCGGTCGCCAGAGCATCTGCACCCTCTACAGAGTCGGTGGCAACAAGCAGGGACCGCCATTGTTTCTCGCTGATTCCAACCGCATAGATCTTCTCGCCGTCGCTCGTGGAGAACATGGCGCCGAACGCACCGTAGAGATCGTTTCCGAAGCGCTGGCGCTCGGTGCCGAGAACCTGTGCTTCGGCCACGTGGCCGAGAGCCGATGCCGCGGCCAACGCAACGTCGAACAGTGCAACCGACATGTTCGAACCTTCGCCGGTTCGAGTGCGGTGCCTGTCTGCTGCCAACAAACCAAGCGCAGCCGTTTGCCCACAAATCAGATCCCACGCCGCCAGCACGTTGTTCACTGGCTGATCATGTTCGACCGGCCCGGTCACATGGGGAAAGCCGATCGCGGCGTTGACCGTGTAATCGACTGCAGTGGAACCGTCGCGATTACCGGTCACCGCCAACATGTTCAGACGTGGGCAGTCCAGAGAGAGTTCGCCGTACGACATCCATCCTCGGGCCGGAAAATTGGTCAGGAAGTTCTCTGCGCCGACGATCAGCGCAGTAAGGATCTCCCGTGCCTCTGGAGCGCGTAGATCCGCGGCGATCGACCTCTTGTTCTTGTTCAGCCCCGCCCAATACAACGAGTCACCAGCCGCGGTCAGGGGCCAACGCTTGTAGTCGATTCCGCCCCCGATCTGGTCAAAGCGGATGACCTCGGCACCCAGCTGAGCAAGCGTCATGCCGCCGCTGGGAGCTGCGACGAACGCCGACCCTTCGATCACCCGCATCCCCTCGAGCGGGGCGAGCGTCATCGATCACCTCGAACGTCGTCGATCGACCGGAATGGCGTCAACATCTCTGGCGAGACCATGAGCTCGAGAAGTGCCCCGGTCTCAGAAGCCGCAGCTCGTTCGAACGCTGCGGCAAAGTCCTCCGTGCGTTCCACACGTTCGGCGTGAAACCCGTATGCGCCAGCGAGCTGCACGTAATCGGGGTTGTGGATCTCGGTGCCACTCACTCGCGTTGGGAAGTCCCGCTCCTGATGCATACGAATGGTTCCATACATCCCATTGTTGAGAACGAGAATGATTGGCTGCGCGCCCGCCTGCATCGCGGTGCCGAGCTCCTGGATGTTCATCTGAATATCTCCGTCTCCGGCAAAACAGATGACCATTCGTTCGGGTGCCGCGACCTTGGCCGCAATCGCTGCGGGCAGTCCGTATCCCATCGAGCCACTCTGCGGGGCGAGAAGGCGCGCGCCGGGCCCGAACGAGAAGTGTTTGTTCGGCCACGCTGCAAAGTTGCCTGCACCATTCGTGATGATGACGTCCCCGGGCAACCGATCTTGCAGCCAGGCCATCACACGCCCCATGTCGAAGGGACCCGGCTGCTCGGGTGCAACGAGTGATTCGAGCCGCGCCACGCACCCCTCTCTGCACCACGCACTCCGCGCGGCCGAGGCAGAGAGTTCGACACCGTTGAGCATGTCGAAGAACGGCTCGGGAGCCGAATGAATCGGAATCTGCGCCTGCACCACCTTGCCGAGCTCACGATCAGATGGATGGACATGCACAACCGTCTGGACGGGGTCCGGTATCTCGAACAGCGTGAATCCGTCGGTCGCGATCTCACCAAAGCGACCCCCAACCACGACCACGACATCGGCGTCTGTGATCATGCGTCGGACATGGGCGGGCATACCGACACTTGCATCACCCACGTAAGACGGCGAGTGGTTGTCGATCAGATCGTGAAATCGAAATATGGTCGCCACCGGGATCGAATTCGACTCGGCGAAACGCTGCAGCCCGGCTTTCGCCGTCGCAGTCCAGCCGCCACCACCGACCAAGAAGAGCGGCCGTTGCGCACCATCGAGGCATGCCACGAGCTCTTTGATCGTCGACGCGGCCGGTGCTGGCATCACCGTGCGAACCCGACGCCCCGGCGCGACATCGGTCTGGGCTGCCAGCACATCCTCCGGCAACGCCACAACGACGGGACCTGGGCGGCCCGCCTTGGCCGTTGCAAAGGCCCGGCTGACCAACTCTGGAATTCGATCGACGTCGTCTACTTGTGTTGCCCACTTGACGAGCGGACCAAAGAAGGCTCGATAATCGACCTCTTGAAAAGCCTCGCGCTGAAGATGTTCGGTACTCGCCTGCCCAACAAAGAGCACCACGGGCGAGGACTCCTGCATCGCGGCATGAAGTCCAACCGATGCATTCGTTGCTCCCGGACCGCGCGTCACGAACCCGACGCCAGGCGAGCCGGTCAGCTTGCCCCACGCCGAGAGTGCGTATCCGACGCCACCCTCTTGTCGACAGATCACGAATCGAATGTTGGAGTCATGAAGCGCATCGAGAACCGCGAGGTAACTCTCTCCCGGAACTCCGAATGTGTCCGAGACGCCCTGGGCCTCCAGACAGGCGACCAACAGCTCACCGCCAGTGCGCATCAGATCACCGCCAATTCGAGGAACGGTTCGTTCTTGAGCACTCGTTCGTATCCCAGCGAGCTCATGTCGATCGTGCGGTATTCGCCGAACGTGATCAACTCGGTCAAGCCACGACCCACCGCGGGTGATTGTTGCATGCCATGCCCCGAGAATCCGTTCGCGAAGTAGAAGTTCTCGAGCGTGGATGCGGGACCGATCACCATGTTGTGGTCGAGCATGTTGACCGAATAGTGGCCGGCCCACGATGTCACGATCGAGATCCGATCGAATTGGGGAACTCGCGCTGCAAGAACCGGCCAGATCTGCTCCTCGAACTCCTCGCTGCGCACTCGGAGGTCGTCGTAGTCGGCTCGAGCGTCGGCCTGAGGCGTCGTCCCCGTCAGGTAGTGCTGTTGTTCACGCCGAAAGTGCACGCCCTCTGGAGTGATCGTCAAGGGAACGTTCTGTTCGATGGGTTCGTGACAGGCGAACACAAACGATGAACGAACCCGCGGTTCGACGGGTAACTCCAAGCCGACCATCTTTGCGATCAGATCACATCTCGGACCGGCGCTGTTGATCAGGTGCCCGCACGAGACATGCTTGCCCGATTCGAGCTGCACCGATGTCACCCGGGTGCCGCTGGTCTCGATGGCCACGACTCGATCCTTGATGTACGTGACACCGTTGTGTATCGCCCGCTTGCGAAACCCCTGAAGCAGCGCCCAACCGTCGAACGACCCCTCGTTGAGCCCGCCGTAACTCGCGCCGGAGAGGCCCTCGACAGACATGTATGGGAATGTCTTGGCCAACTCTTCGACCGACAACAGTTGCGCGGTCGCCCCTTCCTGTTCCTGGATCAGATGCTTCTCGACGAGCACATCCATTCCAGATTCGGTGGCCAGAAAGAGATACCCGGTGCCTCGGAAGTTCAACTCCGGCGACTCATCTTCGACCTGCGTGTTCTCGTGGAAGTTCTCGATGAACTCCATCGCGAACTGGCTCACTTTGATGTTCACGGGATTCGAGAACTGCTCACGGATACTGTTTCCCGCACGGGTGGTGGATGTCTTGTCGTAGGTCCAGTCGGGCTCGACGACGAGCACAGATCCGTCGAAGTCGGACGACTCGCTGAGAAAGTACGCGGCAGCGCTGCCGATGATTGCGCCCCCGATACAAATGACGTCGAACGAGTCAGCTGCGTCATCCACTCTCCGACCCCTTTCGCGCGCTCAGTACGTACGAAGGCGTCGCGCCATCCACATCAGGAGCACGAGAAGCAACGCGGTCGCACCAGCGGCGGCACCGTAGCGTTTCAAGAGCACCCCGCCGATCCCGACATCGCCCAGGTCCAGTACCGACTCTTCCTCGGCCGAGGCCACGGGCTGCACAGCGTGTACGGGGGTCTCTGTCGACGGCGCATCTCCGTCGACTGGTGTGTCCACAGCGGCGGCACCTGCCGAGGCGACCTCGTCGATCGCGTCGGGTTCGCCGATCTTGCTCTCGAGACACTCAGCGAACTGGCCGAGCAACTTGGTCGACACATCCTGCATCACACCACGACCGAACTGCGCCACCTTGCCCGACACCTTCAAGTCGGTGACGATGTCGACCTCGGTCTTGTCACCAACCGCGGTCATCTGCGCAGTGATCAAGGCCTGTGCATTACCCGCACCACGAGTGTCACGGCCCTTGCCGCTGATCACCGCCTTGTAGTTCACATCATCTTTCTCGACGAACTCAGCAGACCCCTTGTACTCAGCGGTGACCGGGCCAACCTTGACCTTCACCCCACCGCTGTACACACCATCTGTTTCATCGGTGAGCTTCGCCCCCGGCAAACACGGTGCGATCTCAGCGATGTTCGTGAGCAACTCCCACGCCTCGCCAATAGGCGCGTCGACGATGAAACTGTTTTGGATCTCCATGATTCGGACCCTAGCGCTTGTTCAAGAATGCTGCGATCTCGTCGAGTGACTCGCCCATCTACCTCGCGGTGTATCCAGCATCGACGTGGACGATCTCGCCCGTCATGTAGCTCGCCTCTTCCGATGCCAGAAAGACCACGACGCGAGCGATCTCGATCGGCTCAGCGAGCCGTTTCATCGGAATGGTCGCATCAGCCATTGCCTGGAGGTCAGCTTCGGTGGGCGTGTTGGCACGCTCAGACGACAACATCGGGGTTCGAACCTCACCAGGAGCCACAGCGTTCACACGTATCCCTTGCTCCACATGGTCGAGCGCCATCGCCCGGGTGAGTTGATGTACCGCACCCTTCGAGACGCAATACGCAGTTGATCCAGCGGATGCGACGCCTCCCCAGATCGAGCCGAAATTCACGATTGCGCCCGATCTCTGCTCGATCATGTATCCGACCGCCGCTCGACACATGTAGAACATTCCGTTCACGTTGACCGACATCACACGGTCCCAGTCGGCATCGCTCGTGCCGAGTGCGTCGGCACGGTGAATCGTGCCTGCCGCATTGACCAGCACGTCGATCCGGCCATACGCGTCGACAACTCCGTCGATCGCCCTCGCGCAGAAGTCTGAGTCTGCTACATCTCCGACGAAGACAGCGTCGGCGGCGATTTCGGTGGCGACGCGATGTACCCCGTCTTGGTCCCTGTCGATCAACACAACCGTTGCCCCTGCGTCGGCAAAGAGGCGCGCTGATGCTTCCCCCATGCCCGATGCTCCCCCCGTGACAGCTACGACCGTTCCATCAAAATCAGGCATCGTCGGGAATCCAATCCTCGACTGCCACACCGAGTGCATCGGCGATGCGGTTGACGTATGCGTAGTAGCCAACCACTTCGGTGATGTCGAGAACGTCCCGATCACTGAATCCTGCCGTACGAAGTGCGTCGACGTCGGCACGCACCATGTCACCTGGCGTGTGCGTGAGCTTGACCGAATACCGCAGCATCGCTCGTCGTGGCTCAGAAACGGGTGCTGTGCGCCAATCAGCCTCGATCTGAGCAAACAAGGTGTCGTCTTTCAAGAGTCGGCGCAGACCGCGCCCGTGGTGGGTCAGTCAATAGTGACAGTGGTTCTCGAGCGATACGACGTAGGCGATCAGCTCACGTTCCACCTTGCGGAGGCTGGCCGTGCCCCGCATCGCGGACAGGTAGAGCGTGTTGTGCGCCTCGAGGCCGATGGGGTTCAGCGAGTGGATCGCCATGATGTTGTCCACCCGGCCGTGCGCGGAATCGACCACCCCGTCATACTGCTCCGCCAATCCCTCGGTGGTCGGCCAGTCGGCGTCGGGGACAATACCCACAAAGGCTCTGTCGTGATCGAGCTCAGCATCCATCGGACTGTTCTACTCCTCAGCGCATCGTAAAGCCGCGGCGTGCCAGGAATTCACGCATGTGCGGTCTGCTCTCCTTGCCGAGCAGAGCAGACATGTCGCTCGTCCACGTCCGATCGAGCTTTCCGCCCGTCCGCTCGAGATAGTAGGCCCGCATCCGCTCGTCGTAGTCGCCGATTCGAGCAACATCGTTCGAGTCGTCGTAGACCTCTTCCTTCAAGGTGACCGACAAGGGCAGCCGCGGCTGGGTCTGCGGATCTTGGGCGGGCCAACCAAGGCACAAACCAAAGACGGGGTACACCTGATCTGGCAGCTCGAGAAGATCGGCCACAGGTTGAGGGTCGTTTCGGATACTTCCGATGTAGCAGATACCAAGACCGAGTGACTCGGCAGCGACGACCGCTGTCTGTGTAGCCAGCGCACAGTCGATGGTTGCGATCATGAAGTGTTCGGTCATACCCGGGCTCATCTCACCGCCATCCATCTCGCACGCAAGGGCCGAGCGATGCAGATCTGCACACCAGACGAAGAAGGCGGCAGCCGTCTCGACGTGGGCCTGACCTCCAGCCAGTGTCGCAATGGCAGTTCTCGTCTCAGGATTCCGAACACGGATCACCGTCGTACCTTGGAGGTTCGATGAGGTAGCAGCCGACAACCCGGCTCCGATGATCGATTCGACCATCGTGTCATCGATGGAGGCTTCGGTGAACTTTCGGATCGAACGGTGTGCGTTGAGAAGGTCGATGACGTCCATGGGCCGAAGGGTAACAAGTTGATGCAACAGACGAAGCGTCGCATGAGGCGATACGTCGGCCGGTTCTGGTGCATGATGAAGCCGTGGTTGCAGAGCGAACGTTCGAGACGGCCGATGGATACGGAATCGTCGACATCGAGGGTGCCCAGGCAACGGTCGGCCCAGTCCGATCAGCCAAGAAAGTGCTTCAACGCACGACCATCGACCTGATTCGCCATGCAACCTACGGTCTTGCGATCCACCAGATCGACGGTTGCGGCGCGGCGGCTGCGCTCAACCACGACCGCGGCAATGACGATCAGTCACCCATCGACGCATTTGCGAGCGAACTCTCCGAGTGGGCCGTGCACGAGCACTTCGTTGCGCACACCGGCCTCGGGCTTGGTGCCGGTGAGATCGGACCCACCCTGCACTCGAGTTCGATATGGGCTGCCGAGCTGGTGGCCGCATCAGCGGCCGCATGTGTCCCTCCCACTGCCGAGACCGTGGTCATCGCAAGCGATGGCGACGAACCGGCTCTTCGTGAGCGCCTCAGTGGCGTGGCCACCGTCTCGGTCGAACCTGATCTGTCGGCCGCGTTGACGAGCGGCGCTGATGCGCTGCTGGTTCGCGGCAAGACCGGGGAACTTCACCACGACACGCTCGCGGAGACAGACGTCGGCCTCATCATTGGACTTCAACCGTTGACGACAACCGCTCGCGGTCTTGCCGTCGCCGGCCGACGAGGTTCGGTTGTCGTTCCCGATTTCATCTCCGCGGCTGGACCGTATCTGGCAGCCCTCAACGCGAACACAGAACGCGAGTTGGTCATCGACGAAGTGACCGTCGCAACCCTCTCGGTCATGAAGCGGCTGGAAGGTACAGATACTGCAATGTTCGTGCGCGCATGCGAGCTGGCAGAAGATCACCTGCGTACGTGGACCTCCGAGCTCCCATTCGGACGGCCACTCGCCCCCTGAACACACCCGAGAATCTCTACCGACAGGACGTCATGGCCGACACCACCACGCCGAAGAAGGAACGTTGGACCTTCCAGTGGAAGGAGCTCTACGACGAAGTCATCACGTCAGGGTTGTGCACCGGATGTGCGGGTTGTGTGATCGCATGCCCACACGACGTCATCGGCTACAAACACGAACCAGGTCAGTACGTGCCCTTCCACCTCGAAGAAGAGCTCGGAGAGGCGAACTGCCTGCACGGCGAGAAGGGATGCACGTCGTGCACCCGGGCCTGCCCCCGGTTCCGGAACTGGGAGACCGAGGCCGACACCCACTTGCATGGACGCACTCGTGAAGACGATGAACTCGCTGGCATCTACTCCGACATCATGTTGGTTCGGGCCACAGACGAGTACGTCTATGAGATCGGCCAAGACGGCGGTCTCGTCTCAGCGATGCTCATCTGGTGTCTCGAGAACGACATCATCGACGGGGCCCTGACAAGCGGAGTCGAGAGTCTGCCCGACGGCTCTCCTGGGTGGAAGGCGATACCCATGGTCGCCGCCGACCGAGAAGAGGTGCTTCGAGGAGCTGGGAGTCGATACACCTATTCAGCGAACACGATTGCGTTTGACGAAGCGAAGGAGCGCGGCCTCGAGCGACTGGCTCTCGTCGGGATGAGCTGCCAGACCTCGATCGCACCCGTGATGTGGCACAGACGAGTCGGCAAGGTCAGCAAGCCGATCAAACTCAACATCGGCCTTCTCTGTTCCAAGAGCTTCGACGACGCGATCTTCGACGAACTCTTCGGCGTCAAGTACGGGCTCCGAAAGGAGGACATCGCGAAGATGAACATAAAGGGTGTCTTCCAGATCTGGATGAAGAACGGTGACTACCACGAGATCAATCTCAAGGAATGCCATGCATGGACGCGCGCTGGTTGCACACACTGCCCGGACTTTGCAGCCGAACATGCCGACATCTCGACCGGCGGCATCGGCAATGTGACGGACTGGACGCTCACGATCGTCAGGACCGAACTGGGGCGAGCCGTCATCAAGGCGATGATCGACGACGGCGCAATCGAAACCCGTCCGGGTGACGACGACCCGGCTGCGGTTGCGTTGATGCACCGACTTGCCGCCAACAGCCGAAAACGATGGCCCTCATGGGCAAATGCCGAAGCTGCCGTCGGCCTCTAGCCGCCTGACCAACGACTACCGTCACCACATGAAGATCTCGATCTGGCCCGACATGAGTCATGCCCCGTCGGAGGTGCTCGATATCGCCCGGTGGGCAGAAGCGGCCGGTTGGTACGGCGTGTGGTACGCCGATCACTACATGCCGAACACCGGGAGCGAGGCGTTCGAACCTGGAGACATCCACGAGTGTTGGGCGATGCTCCCCGCGATTGCGGCCGTCACCGAACGAGTCCGGATCGGCTCGCTCGTATCGCCGACCTCGGTGCACCATCCCGCCGTCCTTGCGAATCGGGCGGCCACGATCGATCACCTGTCGAACGGACGAATGGTGCTCGGCCTGGGCGCTGGATGGCAGATCAATGAGCACAAGGCCTATGGCATTGCACTCGAACAACCTGGTGCGCGCGTCACCCGTTTCGATGAGGCGATCCAAATCATCAAGTCGCTGCTCTCAGAGGATCGAACGACATTCGAGGGTTCGGTGTATTCGATCATCGACGCACCATCGGACCCCGCACCGATCCAATCGCCCCTTCCCCTCCTGGTCGGCACAGCGAGCCCGCGCATGCTCCGGATCACGAGCCGGTACGCGGATGAGTGGAACACCTGGGGTCAACCAGAACTCGCTGCGCGGAACCGGCAGCGTTTCATCGAAGCCTGCAACACGGTTGGCCGCGAACCAGACTCGATGTGGACCTCGGTGCAGGCAATGGTCCACCTGACGCACACTGATGCCGAGACTGCGGAGATCGTCAACGGTCCAATGGGCTCGAGGTCGATCGCGGGAAACGCAAACCAACTCGTCGAGCGGCTCAGCGCGTACGCCTCGAATGGGTTCGACGAGTTCATCGTGCCCGATTGGGAGCATGGCGATTCTCCCGAGGCGCGGCGTGACTCGATCGAACGTCTACATGCCGAGGTGATCACTCAACTCGGCTGAATCCTTACATGAGGATCTTGCCGGGCAGGCGCTTGGGGTGGTCGGCCATGTACGTGATGCCGGAAGCATTTACGCCCAGATCGATGAACGTTTTCGCAAGCAGGATCGACGACGAATACCCCTCGAGCACCGGCACTTCCCAGCCGCGCTCATCGAGGCCAGCTTGGATGAACGGCTTGAGCCAGAACACACCAGAACAGCCGAGCGTGATCACCTCTGCACCATCCTCGAGCAGCGCTAGTTCGGCCTGCTCGATGGCATTGTCAACTGCGATCGACCGCTCACCTGCGAGGGCCTTGCGCCGCTCCTCACGAAGCTGGGGACCCTGGTCAACGCCCGGCCTCGGAAGACGCATCCCGATATTTCGAATTGATGCGCACCGGTCCTGGAGCTGATGGCTGTAGATCAGGTCGCGGTAGTACACATTGTGCACTCCAGCGATGTCGATCACAGAGAACTTGTGGCCCAGCATCGTAGCCAGGTACATCTGCGAGTGACCGTTGGCGGTGCAGACGATCCCGAAGGAACGACACATCTCGCGGGCCTCTGGAAAGCCGGGCTCCCCACCGCCGAGAAGCACGATGCCGTTGTATCTGCCGCTCTCACACGCTTCTCGAATGTTCTTCAGTCTGGCGTTCGCCGCATAGGTGAATTCCTCGCGAGTCTCGACCGGCCAATCGCCATAGGTCGGTTCGGCTCCCGGGTGTAGATCCCAATCGATGCCCTCGAGGAATGGCAACGTCATCTCGGCGTTCATCAACCGATCGGTCTTGGGCAGACCACCGTCGAGGTGAAGGGTCTGGTAACCCCACTCCGTACTGCTCGGTAAGCGGAACGGGGGGATCAACAAGAAACGATACTTGGACGGCGTGCCACCGGTCTGATGGCCGTCCGCGTCAGAATTTGGGTTCATCGCCTCGATCACTTCCTATGCCGAATTGTCCTAGTGATCGTGGCCGGCATGTTGGTCGGGTGCTTCCTCTTGCGCATCGGTCACCACTACTTCGGTCGTGAGAAAGAGGGCAGCGATTGATGCGGCGTTCTGAAGCGCCGATCGCGTCACCTTTGCGGCGTCGATGATGCCAGCTTTGACCAGGTCCTCGTACTCATCGGTGGCGGCGTTGAACCCTTCATTACCTTTGAGCTCGCGCACCCGTTCGACGACTACCCCGGACTCGTAACCGGCATTCAGCGAGATCTGGTTGAGGGGTCCCGAGAGCGAACGCTCGACGATTTGGGCGCCGGTCTTTTGGTCACCGGTGAGCTTCTTGGCCAACTTGTGAACGGCTGCCTCTGCCCGCACGAGGGTCACGCCTCCGCCGGCCACGACACCTTCTTCGATCGCGGCCTTCGTCGTCGACACCGCGTCTTCGATCCGGTGCTTCTTTTCCTTGAGCTCGACCTCGGTCGCGGCGCCGACCTTCAAGATCGCGACGCCTCCGGAGAGCTTTGCAAGGCGTTCGCGGAGCTTCTCGGCATCGTAGTCAGAGGTCGTGTTGTCGAGCTCGGCCTTGATCTGAGCGATGCGGCCTTCGATCTCGTCCTTGTCACCTCCGCCAGAGACGATCGTCGTCTCGTCCTTTGTGATCACTACGCGGCGAGCCGTACCCAAAAGGTCGAGGCTCGCGGTCTCGAGACTCAGCCCGACCTCTTCGCTGATCACCTGTCCACCGGTGAGGATCGCAAGGTCCTGCAGCATTGCCTTTCGGCGGTCACCGAAGAATGGGGCCTTCACGGCGCAGGCCGTGAGCGTTCCTCGGATTCGGTTGACGACGAGGGTGGCGAGCGCTTCGCCCTCGACATCTTCGGCGATCACGAGAACGGGCTTACCGGCCTTCATGATGAGCTCGAGGGTTGGCACCA
The DNA here is from genome assembly GCA_905479685.1 of uncultured Acidimicrobiales bacterium. Lineage (GTDB taxonomy): Bacteria > Actinomycetota > Acidimicrobiia > Acidimicrobiales > SHLQ01 > SHLQ01. The sequence continues at coordinate 5,354 of CAJQNJ010000201.1, read as the reverse complement.
ACTCGCGCACGCTCGAGATCTTTCCTGACACCAGAAGGATGTACGGCTGGTCGAGCACAGCTTCCATACGATCCTGATCGGTGACGAAATACGGTGACAGATAGCCCTTGTCAAAGCGCATTCCCTCGACGAGGTCCATCTCCATCCCAAAGGATGTGCCCTCTTCGACGGTGATCACACCGTCCTTGCCCACCTTGTCGATGGCCTCGGAGATCGTCTTGCCGATCTCGTCGTCAGCTGACGAGATCGATGCAACCTGTGCGATCTGCTTCTTGGTGTCGACCTCTACCGCGGCGTCGTGGATCGCTCCGACGGCTGCGTCGACTGCAAGTTCGATGCCCTTCTTGAGTTCCATCGGGTTCGCGCCGGCGGCGACGTTGCGCATTCCTTGTCGAACCATGGTCCACGCGAGGACCGTCGCTGTTGTGGTGCCATCACCTGCGACGTCATCGGTCTTCTTCGCAACTTCTTTCACGAGCTCGGCGCCGATCCGCTCGATCGGATCCTCGAGCTCGATCTCTTTTGCGATCGAAACGCCGTCGTTGGTGATCGTCGGTGCTCCCCACTTCTTCTCGAGCACGACATTGCGGCCCTTGGGGCCGATCGTGGCCCGGACTGCGTCGGCGAGCTGGTTCATCCCAGACTCGAGCGAGCGTCGCGCCTCTTCATCGAAACTGATCATCTTGGCCATGCGGTTGCGTTCTCCTCGTCACAGAAACTGCGTTGGCACTCTCGAAGTGCGACTGCCAATCCTACGGTTTCAAAACCACTCTGCAACGGCCTCGGCAATGCAGGACGTCGGGTCTGCCAAAGCTCGTTCGAGACCGAACCGGTCTGACAATGAGATCGTGTTGATGCGATGGTGTGCGTCGTCGAACACCTGCCCAGCAACCGCGAGAACCGGTACTCCATGAGCGGCCGCCATGTCGGCGACGCCTCCGACAACTTTGCCTTCGAATGACTCGTTGTCGATGAAACCTTCGCCCGTGATGACGAGATCGGCGGTCGATATCGCTTGCTCGAGACCAAGCTGTTCGGCAACGACATCGAAGCCGTCGACCAGGCGAGCGCCGGCAGCGGCAAGCCCACCGGCGAGCCCCCCTGCTGCCCCGGCCCGTTCAAGATGTTCGACATCGACGCCGAACCGATCGCGGTACGAGGCAATCAACGTTCGCAACCGTCCAGTGAGGAGTGTCACCTGTGCGGGACTCGCCCCTTTCTGCGGGCCGAACACCGTGGCCGCATCAACGAAACCGGTTCTGACATCGCACGCCACGATGATCTCGACACCCTTGAACCGCGCCGCGGATCCCATCGCATCAAGCGCTCCAAGCCCCCCGTCGGTCGTTGCCGAACCGCCGACCCCGATGATGATGGTCGTCGCTCCAGCGTCGACAGCCTTGCCGATCAACTCGCCCACGCCCGCCGTCGTGGCTCCCAGGGGATCATTCACCTCGGCCCCGCCAGCCAGAACAAGCCCCGCAGCACGTGCCATTTCGATGACCGCCGTGGAGCGATCGAGTCGCCACTCCGCTTCGACAGGTGCACCAAGAGGGCCGGTGACGAGCGATGAACGATTCGGCCCACCCAACGCGTCGAGCGTGCCCTCGCCGCCATCTGCCATTGGAACGATCACGCAGCTGTGACCCGCGCTCACAGCAGCTTCGGCTATGGCGTTCCCGATGTCGTGCGCGGATGCAGTTCCTTTGAACTTGTCCGGAGCTGCGACGATGTGCACGGCCTCATAATGGCCGATCGGGACCTATTATCCTCGATCCGCTGGAATACTCTTGGCCTGTCGCGACAGCCGAAATGCCGACCCACGACGCACTCATCCCCGGCGGCGAGCAGGTGACCGTCGTAGGCTGACGGCGTGCCACGGCCGATTGTCATCGTCTCAAACCGAGGTCCCGTGTCGTTCGAGCTCGACGGGGGTGAACTCGTTGCAACGAGGGGAGCTGGAGGCCTCGTGTCTGCGCTCGGACCGTTGGTGCGCGACACCGACACGACATGGATCGCTGCTGCCCTCACCGACGGCGACCGTCAGGCAGCCACATCGGGAGTCATCGAAGCCGAGGGCTACAAGATCCGGACGCTTGACATCGACCGTGAAGACCTCGACCGTGCATACAACACGATCGCGAACGAAACGCTGTGGTACCTGTACCACGACCTCTACGACCGCACTCGGTCGCCTGTCATCGACAGCGATTGGTACGACGCGTGGTCCGCGTTTCGACGATACAACCAAGCCTTCGCGCAGACGATCGTCGATGAAGCCCCAGCCGACAGCATCGTGCTCTTGCAGGACCACCATCTTGCCCTCACTGCCCCAACCATTCGTGACGAGCGGCCCGACGTCTCGATCGTGCACTTCAGCCATACACCCTTCGCCCCGCCCGGAGCGCTTCGAATCCTGCCAGAACTCGCTCGAACAGAATTGTTGCTTGGCTATCTCGCCGCCGACGCCCTGGGATTTCACACGAGCAGGTGGAGCGACGACTTCGTCGCGTGTTGTCGTGAGACACTCGGCGTTCGCCCAACCAACACCTTCGTCTCACCGCTCGGCCCCGACGCCGACGAACTGATCAGGGTTGCGTCGTCTACAGCGTCCCAGACTCGATTCGAGGAGTTGACAACACTGGTCGGCGACCGGTTTGTCATCGCACGCACGGAGCGGCTCGAGCTCTCGAAGAATCTGTTGCGGGGATTCTGGGCATACGACGAACTGCTCGCCATGCGTCCGGATCTACATGAGCACGTCATCTTCGTGGGTTCATTCTCGCCGACCCGCACCGACGTCGCCGATTACACGCGGTACCGAACCGAGGTCGAGGCGACTGTCGAAGAAATCAATGCGCGCTGGGGACGCAACGGCTGGACACCAATCCACTATGTGGCAAAGAACGACTATCCGTTCGTGCTTGCCATACTGCGCCGATACGACGCCCTGCTCGTCAACCCACTTCGCGATGGCCTCAACCTCGTTGCCAAGGAGGGTCCCATCGTCAACGAACGCAATGGCGTTGTTCTCCTCAGTCGAGAAGCCGGTGCGTTCGACGAACTGTCCGGCCTCGTGACCGAAGTGCACCCGTACGACATCACCCAAACTGCGCAAGCGCTTTCGAACGCGGTGGACATGAGCGCCGAGCAGAGAGCCGATATTGCAGCTGATCTGGCCGACGTCGCGAGAAGTCGGGACCCTCAGATCTGGTTCAACGAGCAGATCGCCGCCGCGGTCCCCGAAATCGAGACCGACGGATCGACAGACTGAACTCAGGACTCCAGCGCGTCGAGAAAACCGTCGAGCACTCCGAGCATCGCTGACGGGTGATCGATGGTCTCGGTGGCGTGGTCGTACATCAACGGCGACGTCTCATCCCCTGCGACCAGAATCACTGCGTAATCGCGGAGAACGCCAGCATCGTGAAGTTCAGCCAGACGACGAAACGCCGGGAGATCGCCGACGTCGTCACCGCAGTACATGGCAACGTCGATGCCTCCAAGCATGTCTTCGACCGCATCACCTTTGGACCGGGTCGTCGGCGGGTGAAGTTCCACAGACATCTTCGCGACCCGGGCATCGAGACCGGTCTCGATGGCGACCTGTTCCACCCATCGCACCACCTCGTCCGCACGGCCCTCGTCAGCGCCGCGGTAGTGGATGGTCAGTGAGTACCGTTTGTCCTCAACGGCATCGAGCCCGAACGCAACTCGAGCGCGATCGGCGGTCTGCGACATCACCGGCAACCACTCGAGCGCAGCGGAATCAACCAGCACACGTGGACCAGAGCGGTGTTCGAGACCGTAGAGACCAGAGAGCTCAACCGGTGGAGCGAAGAAGCGTTCGAGAAACGAAACCGGACGACCCGAAACAACGGCAACCCTTCCGAGACGTTCGCCGAGTCGGGCGATCCGTTCCGTGACGCCCGAAATCGGTACGACCGTCTCGGGGTCATCAACAATCTCGGCCAATGTTCCATCGAGATCGAAAAACAGCCCTACGCGTGCCGGATCGGTCGACAACGCATCTCGAATTGCGGCGAGTGCCACAGGAGTGTGATCAGCTCGTTGGTACGGCGTTGTCGTCGCCCACGATGACGATCACGTTGGCGTCCGTCAAACGACCATCGCTCACGGCATCGGCTGCGACAGCGATCGTCCCGTCCCCGGGAGCTGGAGTCAAGATGTCTGGAGCCGCACCGAGAATCGACGCGACTGCCCGAGCGTCGTCTGCATAGCCCTGGCGGTAGTAGATGATTCCAGCAGCAGTGCTGGGGGCGTTTGATGCTTTGGCGATGTACCCATCGGCGATCAACTTGTCGGCAAGAGAGCCCGCAATCCCTTTGCCACCGGTTCCGTTGGCCACCAGAACGTTTACCTCGGCTGGAGGTCTTGGACCATCGCCCTCGACGACAGGCCCGATCGTTTCCGGCGGTGCACTCGTAGCTGTGCCTCCGTCGGCTGCGTCGCCGCCGGTGGTGTCGCCCGGATCGGTCGTCGAGTCACCGTCAGCGTCATCGGCTGAATCCGTTCCATCGGCATCGCTGTCTTCGGAATCCGTGCTGTCCGATGTGGCATCACCGCTCGTGAGCTCGGTGTCTGGATCGTCGAGCGCGAATGCCATCAACACGAGCCCGATGATGAGCGCAACTGCGATGAGCATGGCGCCGCGGGCCGCTGCGCCACCGGTTGAACGCGCCAGTGAGCCGTCGTCGGCTGCGTGATGTCCGCCGCTACTCATCGGGCCGGTGGCTGTTCGATCTGACGCTCGAAGCGTGCTTTGCGGCGGCGATCGCGCAGCCGACGCAGACGGCGAATGACCAGCGGATCGTGCTCATATGCCTCATCGGAGTCGATCAGGTCACCCAACAGGTCGTAATACCGGGTGGTCGAGAGCTCGAAACGTTCGCGAATGATCGACTCCTTCGAAGAGTCTTCTGACCACCAGGTCCGCTCGAATTCGATGATTGCGATGTCTCGCTCAGTCAGTGCCATCCCCGCTAAGTGTTGTCGCTGCGCAGAGTGAATACAAGCACCCTGCCGCGATCACCGCACTTCCAGCGAAGTCATCACACCTCGACACTCCCGGTCGAGAACCGCGGAAACCTCCTGGCTGGCTACGCGAGCTTCGCTCTCCTTCTGCCCGAGGCATGGCCTCAGGGCATATTCAGACACACCTGTGCCCATATACGCACAGAGACGTAGCACTCCTGGAGCGAGGAACGAGCGAGGGACGCAAAGGCGCCTCGGGCGCAGCAGCCGAGCATCGAGGAGCGCAGCGACGGATTGCGACAGCTGGAGCGAGGAACGAGCGGGAAACAGGGAACCGAGAGCCGCCTATCGGAGTCGAA
>CAJQNJ010000200.1 GCA_905479685.1 uncultured Acidimicrobiales bacterium | reverse complement strand
TGTAGGCGCCGTCGGCCCTCGGACCTCGGCCACGGGGACTATTGATCGCCAGCTGAATCTGGTTTGCGTCGATCAGTTCGACGGCGGTGACGCCGTCACCGTCTACCGAACCGCCGTCTGAGACCTTCGCCAACCGCTTCCGTACAGTGATGCCCGCCTCTTCCAATGCGTCGGCTGTCCCAGCGGTAGCCACGATTTCGAATCCGAGCGAGACGAATCGTTGTGCAGCTTCGATCCCCAACGGCTTGTCGCGGTCGGCGAGCGACATGAAGATCGTGCCACCCTCGGGAAGAGTTCCACCCGCAGCCATCTGACTCTTCGTGAACGCGAGACCAGTGGTGGCATCGATACCCATGACCTCACCAGTCGAACGCATCTCTGGGCCGAGCAATGGATCGGCGTCGGGGAAGCGATTGAACGGCAGCACCGCCTCTTTCACAGACACGTGGCCAGTGACCGGTTCGCGGACGAGTCCCTCGCGACGGAGTTCTTCCAATGTGGCACCCAACATCACTCGGGCCGCGATCTTTGCAAGTGGCACACCGGTCGCCTTTGCGACAAAAGGAACCGTACGGGAAGCTCGAGGGTTGGCCTCGATGACGAATACCTCGTCGTCCTTCACTGCGAACTGGACGTTGATCAAGCCCTTGACGTCGAGTTCGGTGGCAATTTGGTTCGCATAGTCCTCGAGGGTCGCAATGACCTCCAGGCTCAGATACGGGGGCGGGATCACACACGCGCTGTCGCCAGAATGCACCCCGGCTTCTTCCACGTGTTCCATGACGGCGCCGATCAGAATGTCTCCCGTGTGGTCACGCACGGCGTCCACGTCCACCTCGGTTGCGTCTTCGAGGAATCGATCGATGAGAACCGGCCGTTCTGCCGACAGACCACCTTCACGACCAAGGGATCCAAAAGTTGCGAGCTGCTCCATCGCCGCTCGGAGGCCATCATCGTCATAGACGATCTCCATCGCACGTCCACCCAACACGTACGACGGCCGTACGAGCGCGGGGTAGCCGATTCCTCCAATGATCTCGAGCGCACCACCGATCGAGGTTGCCGTGCCGCCGGGCGGTTGCGGAATCGAGATCGATTCACACAACACGTTCCACTGCTCACGATCTTCGGCGAGGTCGATCGAACGCGGCGACGTCCCCGCGATCAACTCTTCGGGGAGTTCGTTCGCCAGCTTCAATGGCGTCTGACCGCCCAGAGAGACGATGATCCCGACCGGCTCCTCGACTTCAATGATGTTCATCACGTCTTCGTGGGTCAGCGGTTCGAAATAGAGACGATCGCTCGTGTCGTAGTCGGTTGACACCGTCTCGGGATTGCAATTGACCATGATCGTCTCGAAGCCAGCTTCGGAGAGAGCGAAGCTCGCATGCACGCAGCAGTAGTCGAACTCGATCCCTTGCCCGATGCGATTCGGCCCGGAGCCGAGGATCATCACCTTCGGACGGTCACCGGGAACAACTTCAGTGGTGTCCTCCCAGGTCGAGTAGTGATAGGGCGTCTCTGCCTCGAACTCGGCACCGCACGTGTCGACGGTCTTGTATGTCGGCTCCACTCCAGCAGCCTTTCGAGCTGCACGCACCTCTCTCTCGGACACGTCCCACAAGTACGCGAGTTGCGCGTCTGAGAACCCATGTTGTTTGGCCCGCTTCCATGACCGGCGCGTCATCTCGGCCACTGAGAGCTGCTCGAGTTCTCGACGCTCTTCGGTGATACGGAGCATCTGATCGAGGAACCACGGGTCGACCTTCGTCGCGTCGTGGACCTCGTCGACCGAGGCGCCCATCCGCAGGCACGCCTCCAGTTTGAAGATCCTGTCGGGCGTCGGAATGCTGGACTCGATCAGGAGAGCATCGAGATCGATGCCCTCGTACGCCTTCTCACCGGGATCAGCATTCAAACCGTATCGTCCGAGTTCGAGGCTTCGCAGCCCCTTTTGGAGAGACTCGGGGAACGTGCGGCCAATCGCCATCGCCTCACCCACAGATTGCATCTGTGTTCCGAGAACCTCTTCGGTTCCTGGGAACTTCTCGAAGGCCCACCTTGGAATCTTGGTGACCACATAGTCGATTGTCGGCTCGAAGCTCGCCGGCGTCTTCTGGGTGATGTCATTGGGGATCTCGTCGAGCGTGTACCCAACCGCCAGCCGGGCAGCGATCTTGGCGATCGGGAAGCCCGTCGCCTTCGATGCCAGGGCCGATGAACGCGAGACGCGCGGATTCATCTCGATCACGACCTGACGGCCGGTGGATGGATCGACAGCGAACTGCACATTGGACCCACCGGTTTCGACGCCAACCCGCCGCATCACCGCAAATGCCGAATCGCGCATCTGCTGCAGTTCGACATCACTCAGCGTCTGTATGGGAGCGACCGTGATCGAATCCCCGGTGTGCACCCCCATTGGATCGACGTTCTCTATCGAGCACACGACGACCTGGTTGTCTGCATGGTCGCGCATGACTTCCAGCTCGTATTCCTTCCATCCCACGATCGATTCCTCGATGAGGATCTCCCCGATGGGACTCGCAGCGATTCCATTGGAGGCCACCTGCTCGAACTCTTCGGCTGTCCGTGCGATACCCGTGCCCTTACCGCCGAGGATGTATGCCGGGCGAATGATGACAGGTAGTCCAATGTCATCGACGATCGATCGAGCTTCGTCCATGCCGTGTGCCACCCCAGAGTTCGGCACTTCGAGTCCGATCTCCACCATGGCTTTCTTGAACGTGTCTCGGTTCTCGGCAGTGTCGATGGCCTTCGCGTCGGCGCCGATGAGTTCAACGTCGTGAGCCTTGAGAATTCCTGCTGCGTCGAGCTCCATCGCAAGATTCAGCGCTGTCTGTCCGCCGAGGGTCGGTAGGAGCGCATCTGGTTTTTCCTCTGCGATGATCACCTCGAGCACTGATACGTCGAGCGGCTCGATGTATGTCGCGTCAGCGAAATCTGGGTCGGTCATGATCGTCGCGGGATTCGAGTTCGCCAGGATCACCCGGTAGCCCTCTTCTCGCAGGACACGACAAGCTTGTGTACCCGAATAGTCGAACTCGCACGCCTGGCCGATCACGATCGGACCTGACCCGATGACCATGATCGAGTTGATGTCAGTTCGCTTAGGCATTGGCTGACTCCACGGAAAACGTCTCCATCAGGTCTTCGAAATCATCGAAGAGGTAGCGGCTGTCGTGCGGCCCGGGACCAGCCTCTGGGTGGTACTGGACACTGAACGCCGGCACGGTCGTGGAGCGAAGCCCCTGAACGGTGTTGTCGTTGAGGTTGACATGCGTGAGCTCGGCATTGACCAGCGAGTCCTGTTCAACCGCGAAGTTGTGATTCTGTGAGGTGATTTCCACCTTGCCGTCACGCAGCCGTTGGACGGGTTGATTTCCACCGTGATGGCCGAACGGCAGCTTGAACGTTTTTGCGCCGAGGGCCCCCGCCAACAGCTGGTGGCCGAGGCAGATCCCGAAGATAGGCACGTTGCCGAGCAGCGAGTCGATGGTGGAGCGCACATGCTCGAGCGGTTCTGGGTCACCAGGGCCGTTCGACAAGAAGACACCGTCAGGCCGCAAGGACATGATGTCAGCAGCAGATGTTCCGGCGGGGACGACATCGACGGTGCCCAGGCGCTTCAACTGCGTGAGGATGGAGGTCTTGATTCCAAAATCCATGGCGACGATGCGCCGAGGTCCATCGGACTCGACCGTGTAGCGGGCATCACACGTGACCGTCTGGACAAGATCGATCCCGTCGGTGCCAGGTTCGGCGAGCGCGGCATCTCGAAGCGTTGATTCATCAGCGGTACCGAACGCGCCTGGCATGGCGCCGAGGTCGCGGATGTGACGGGTCAGCCGACGGGTGTCCATGCCAGCAATACCGGCAATCCCCTGCGAGATCAGATAGTCCGAGAACTCACCCTCACTCCGATAGTTGCTCGCCCGGCGCGCAGGATCTCGCATGATCACACCCCGACAGAACGATCCTCGGGATTCGGTATCGACGCTGTTGACCCCGTAATTCCCGATATGTGGGTACGTGAAGGTGATGATCTGGCCTGCGTACGACGGGTCGGTGATCACCTCTTGGTAGCCGGTCATCACGGTGTTGAACACCACTTCGCCCGTGCTGAACCCAGCCTCGGGTTGGGCCCCGACCGCCTCTCCCTCGAACAGCGTCCCATCGCGGAGCACAAGTGCTGCCTCACGGATTTCAGTCATCGAGATGAAACTCCCTGGTCGACAACGTGCTCACCAAACACAATCGTGTGTAGGACTCGTCCGGTGACGTGACGGCCTTCGTAGGGGGTGTTCTGGCTGCGGCTCGCCATGTCTGCGCCAGAGATCGTCCAGGACTCATTTGGGTCGACAACGATCAGATTCGCTGGTTCGTCTCGAGCGATCGGACGACCGTGACGGTCTCCGATTCCAGCGATACGCGCGGGCTTCCAGCTCATCAACCCAATGATGTCCGCCACGGGAAGATCAAGTTCGCTCAGCGCCACAGCGAGGGCACTCTCGAGCCCCAACATACCGGCCGAGGCTTGGTCGAAGGGAAACTCTTTGGTGTGCGGTTCATGTGGAGCATGATCGGTCGCTATGGCATCGATCGTGCCATCGGCAAGGCCCGCTCGAATGGCGGCGACGTCGTCTGCGGTTCGCAGAGGAGGTTGCACCTTGAACACGGGATCGTATTCGGCGCACGCAGCATCGGTGAGTGTGAAGTGGTGCGTGGTCACCTCGGCGGTGATTCGGAGGCCCTCCTCCTTCGCAGCGCGGACGATCGCCACTCCCTCGGCGGTGGACACGTGCTGGAAATGAATGTGTGCTCCGGTGCGGCGAGCCAGCGCGATGTCACGTCGCATCATCAGCGTCTCGGATTCAGCTGGAAGGCCACCGATCCCCAAGCGAGTCGACCATTCGCCTTCGTTCATGTGGCCACCTGCGCTCAACGCATCGGTCTCGCAATGCTGGGCCAACACGACGGGCGCGCCGCCGGTCACCGCCGACAACCCGGTGGCATATTCCATGATCCGACGCATCAACGACGGGTCCTGGACTCCGTTTCCATCGTCGGTGAATACCCGGACTCCCATCGCGGCGAGCTCACCCATCGGCACGAGAAGGCTCCCGGCTCGATCGACGGTCATGGCAGCCGCAGGGACGATCTCGCACGCGGCCCCCTCGGCAAGAGCCAGCACATCTCGAACGACCGAAGGACAATCGACGGCTGGACTCGTGTTGGGCATGGCGACAACTGCCGTGAAGCCGCCGAGCGCAGCACCTCGAGCGCCGGTCAAGATCGTCTCTGCTTCCTCGCCACCCGGTTCTCGCAAGTGTGCATGCAGATCGACCAGTCCCGGCGCCACGATCATGCCGGTTGCATCGATGACCGTCGCCGCTGACGGAACCTCGATCGAAGATCCGACCTCCACGATGACCCCGCCGTCGACACGCACATCGGCGTGCCGCTCTCCGGTCTCGTCGATCAACACTCCCCCACGAATCACGAGGTGGGATGGTCGAAATGACCGACTCGCATCCTGTGAGCTCATGACGCAGCCCGATCCGCTGCAGCCGACCCGATCACCAGATACAGCACAGCCATTCGAACGATCACGCCGTTGGTCACCTGGTTCAACACCCGGACACGCGGATCGTCGATCACTTCGGGCGAGATCTCGATCCCGCGGTTCATCGGGCCCGGGTGCATGATCAACGCCGAGTCAGAAAGGCGCCGCGCCCGCTCGGGTGTGAGTCCGAAGGCCCGGTGGTATTCACCGAGTGACGGAACCAATGCCTGATCCATGCGTTCGTGCTGCATGCGGAGCAGGTAGAGAACGTCGGTGTCGTTGAGGACTGCATCCAGATCATTGGAGACCTTGGCGCCAAGTGCCTCGACGTGCGGCGGGAGCAGCGTCGGCGGTGCTACGACCGTCACCTCGGCACCGAGGAGTCGGAAGGCTTCGATATTGCTGCGCGCCACTCGCGAATGAGCGATGTCGCCGACGATTGCGATGTGTAGCCCCTCGAAACTTCGGCCCTCCTCGCGAATCGTGTACACATCGAGCAATGCCTGCGTGGGGTGTGCGTGCCATCCATCACCAGCGTTGATGACCGACGACGCTGCCCAGCGAGAAATCTGTTGCGGCGCTCCCGACGAGCCGTGGCGCACGACCACGGCGTCGACGCCCATGGCTTCAATCGTCTCCACGGTGTCACGGAGTGATTCACCCTTATTCACCGAGGAGGACGCTGCGCTGAAGTTCATGATGTCCGCCGAAAGCCGCTTTGCGGCTGTCTCGAAGGACGTCCGTGTACGTGTCGAATTCTCGAAGAACATCAATGCGACTGTCTTGCCTCGAAGAGCTGGAACCTTCGGGATCGGCCGTTGACACACTTCGGCAAAGCTGTCCGACGTCACCATGATCTCGCGGATGCCATCAGCACCGAGTTGATCGATCGTCAGCAGATCCTTCATGTCTGATCTCCCGTTCCTGTTCCCTCATCGAGTGGGACCCTCGAGCCGAGCTCGACACTTTCGAGCGATACCCGCACCATTTCGTCACGACCGGTGGGAAGGTTCTTACCGATGTAGTCGGGGCGAATCGGCAGCTCACGGTGTCCCCGGTCGACCATGACTGCCAGTTGAATGCTCCGGGGGCGACCGAAGTCCGTCACGGCATCGAGCGCTGCTCGCACGGTGCGGCCGGTGAAGAGGACGTCGTCGCACAACACCACGTGTTTGTCGGACACCGAGAAGGGGATTCGTGTGACCTCGGGGAGAATGGACGTGGTCGAGATGTCGTCGCGATGAAAGCTGGCATCGACAGAGCCGACTGGGACTGCGATCCCTTCGATCGATTCGAGCGCCTCGCCGAGCGCTTCTGCGATCGGCACGCCGCCGCGTTCGAGTCCGACGATCACCACATCGTCGAGCCCGCTGTTGCGCTCGAGGATCTCGTGCGCCATACGCTTGATCGCACGGGCGATGTCGGCTGCGTTGAGAACCTCGGTCCGGGGCACGAATCGGCGCATCGTGTCCCGGCTGAATGCCACGGCACGTGGGCCCCGCAGATCGGCGTCCTGCACTACTCCTCCTCATTCGTATGGGCCTCACGGGACCCATTTCACGAACAAATTTCACCGTAGTGGTTTGACCAGCGACTCGCGCACCGAAATCAAGTAATTTCGCCGGGATGAGACAATTCCTGTAGGTCGTCCGGATCGAGAAGGGCCTGGCGCCCGGATCCCGTCACGCGGCGAGTCAATCCGCAGACGGGTCGAGGGCGGCCTGGCGCCCGGATCCCGTCACGCGGCGAGTCGACGGGCAAACGTTCGCCGCGCCGACGTTGTGGGCACCTCGATCCAACCGCTTGTTTCGAGCAGAGCTACCGCAGCGGCGTTCGCCGCATCGGTGATCGCCACCAGGCCGACCAGTTCGAGTCGTTCGGCGAGAGCGACGGACAGTCCCAGCAGTGATCGCCCATGACCATGAGCCCGATGGGCCGATGCAATCCAGAAGCCCAATTCAGCAATCTTTCGACCAGGATCTACCTGGAAGCCGATTTCGCCGAAAATCCGGTCCGCCGCATCGACGATGACCACATCGATCCCGACGCTCGCCACGGTCTGCGAGGACGTACCTTCGATCCAGGCTGCTGCGAACTCCAGAGTTCGATCCGCTGGAACCGGATTCCACCGGCCGATCTCGGGGTCGTGCCACGCGTCGACGAGCACCTCCGCGTCCGAAGTTCGCCACGGGCGAACGCGGACTCCGCCAATCGGCTCGATCTCGGCACAGACCTCGCCCATTCGGAGCGCTGACTCAGAGATCGTGTTCGCCCCGCTCCGTTGATACAAGCGTGACCAGGATGCCATTGATGAATGGTGCCGACTTCTCCGTCGAGTACTGGTTCGCGAGGGCCACGGCCTCGGCCACCACTGCCGTGCCTGGCACATCGGGGCTGTGAAGCAGCTCCCACACGCCCATGCGAAGGATGGACCGATCGATGCCAGGCATTCGAGAGACGGTCCAATCTTCGGCAACGCCGTCGATGAGGGCATCGATCATCACGACGTGCTCGTGCACGCCCGCTGCGATGACCGTGCCGTATTCGTCCTGCTCCGCGCGATGGCGTTCGAGCACGTGCTCCATCAAATCACCCGTCATGTCAGCCTCGTACAAGAACGCGAGGCCCGTCTCGCGGTCCTCGCGGCGCGACAGGTGGAGCGGAGAGTCGTTCACGCTCGTGAGAGATAGTCGCCAGAACGCGTGTCGACCTTGACGACGTCGCCAATGTTGACGAACAACGGCACCTGAATGGATTTGCCTGTCTCGAGTGTCGCGGGTTTCGTGCCTCCTGATGAGCGATCCCCCTGGAGACCAGGCTCGGTCTCGGCGATCGTGAGCTCGACCGACGCCGGAAGATCCGTTCCGACGATCTCCTCGCCGTACAACAAGACCGTGGCCGAACGGCCTTCGATGATGTAGTGAGCAGAGTCTCCGAGGGTTTCGGGGGCGACGTTGCGCTGGTCGTAGCTCTCGTTGTCCATGAACACGAAGTCCGAGCCGTCTTTGTAGAGGTACTGCATGTCGCGCTTGTCGATCATGGCTCGCTCGACTTTTTCGCCGGCGCGGAAGGTGCGGTCGACCGTCGACCCCGTCCGAACGTTCTTGAGCGTCGTTCGGACGAACGCGCCGCCCTTGCCTGGCTTCACGTGCTGAAAGGCCTGTACCTGGACGAGGTCACCGTCGAGGTCGAGGTGCATTCCGTTCTTGAAATCGTTCGTTGTGATGGTGGGCATGGTGCTCCTCGTACGCGTCGAGAGTTCACTGTCTTGTGGAAATCACGGCGTCAGATGATGACGGGCTGCTTGGGGCTGCGGGTCAGAGGATCTGCCCCGGTTGATGTCACCACCACCGTGTCCTCCCAACGGACTCCCCCGAACTCGGGAAGGTAGACGCCGGGCTCGACGGTGATCACATGGCCAGCAGCGAGCGTAGCAGTGCCCTTCGCACTCACCGACGGTGCTTCGTGGATATCGAGTCCCACGCCGTGACCAGTCCCGTGGGTGAACCACTCTGCGAGACCGGCCGCAGACAGGTGAGACCGGCAAGCAGCATCGATCGTTTGGGCTGCCACGCCGACGCCCACTGCTGCGACACCCGCTGCCTGAGCGTCATGAACTGCGTCGAGAAGCTCTCGCTGACGAGCGCTCGGTTCGCCGAACACGAACGTACGGGTCATGTCTGAGCGGTATCCGCTGCACTCGGCGCCGAAGTCGATGATGACGAGATCACCCATCTCGATGGTCCGGTTCGTGGACTGATGGTGTGGTCGAGATGAGTTCGGGCCCGATCCGACGATGGTGTCGAACCCGCTGCCATCGGCCCCTGCATCGAGCACCAACGCGTCGAGGCGCCGGGCGACGTCTCGCTCGCTCACACCTGGCGCGAACTCGGTGAGCAGCTGTGCCAACGCCCGGTCGGCGATTTCAGCAGCCCTGCGCATCAGACCGAGTTCGACATCGTCTTTGATCTCTCGAAATGCCTCGACGAGTCCTGTCGTTGCCACGAGGGTGTCACCCCCAAGATCCTCACCGAGCGATGAGGCGGCCGACCAGCTCGTGTGATCGGCCTCTATTCCAACCCGCGATGCGCCATCGAGGAGTCGGAGCAGCTCCGCTCGTCCGTTTCCCGATACGCGAACAATCTCCACGTCGGCATCAGCTGCATCGATCTCATCGCGTGCACGCTCTGTGTACCGGCCGTCGGTGAGCAGCATTGCGGCATCGTTTCGAAGCACGATGGTTCCGCTCGAACCGCTGAACCCAGACAGATACCGGATGTTGCTCGGCGCGCTGATCACAAAAGCATCGAGCCCGCGATGTTTGACCTCTGCCACCGCTCGTGCGACACGACTCATCTGATGAACCGGCGGTAGCTCTCGGTCAACACCTCGGGGTCAACCCCGGTCACGACCTCGCAGCCCGCTTCTCCATCGAGGATGAACGTGATTCCCTCGAGCGCTTTCTTGTCACGGGCCAGTAGAGGGAGAAGTGCATCGAATGGCGGTGAGCCCGGGGGGCGCATCGGCAGGTCGTAACCGGCCAGGACACGACGATGCTCATCAACTCGCGCATCATCGATTCGGCCCAGTGTCCGGGCAACCTCGGCGGCGTAGGCGATGCCGATCGCCACGGCCTCCCCGTGGAGGAGATCATGGTTCCCATACGTCTCGAGGGCATGACCAAGCGTGTGCCCGTAGTTCAGCAGCGCTCGTTGGCCGCCCTCTCGTTCATCTGCGGAAACAGCAGCGGCCTTCAGCCGCACCGAAGCCTCCACCCGGTCCGCCAACGCGTCCGCGTTCAGTCGGCCGTCCTCGAGGGAAGCCGTATCGAGCGCATTGAGTGATCCATCGTCGAGGAAGTGATATTTGGCCAGCTCTCCCAATCCTGCGCGGTAGTGGCGGGCCGGCAAGGTGTCGAGCGCCTCGAGGTCGCACAAGACGGCCAGGGGTTGCCAATAGGTTCCGACCAGATTCTTGCCTTCTTCGAGATTCACTCCGGTCTTGCCACCGATTGCTGCATCGATCTGCCCGAGAAGCGTTGTAGCAATCTGAATCACTGGAATGCCTCGGTGATACACCGATGCTGCAAATCCGGCGACGTCAGTGACGATCCCTCCGCCGATACCAACAACGACGTCGTTCCGGTTCAGGCCCCAAGCAGCCCACTGGCGGCAGAGTGATTCGATCGTGGCGAGCACCTTTGCAGATTCGCCCTGACCGATCATGAATGTCTTCTGAGTTCGACCCGAATCCACGTCTGCGCCGATCGAGTCCTGCGTGACGATTGCGATCCGTCGGGCCGTCTCGGGAAGATGTGCTGGGAGGCGGTGACGCACTCCGCTGCCAATTTCTACGGGGTAGGCGCGGTCGCCCAGTTCCACATCGACGATTCGAAGGTCGTTCACCATTCGAGTCTACAACTCGGCCTCATGTGCTCAGGCCAGGATGCTTCCGCTCGAGAGAAGTTGATCGGACAGGACGACGAGCGAAAGCGTCGATAGTGCCAGTGCGGGCCCGAATGGGAATGCCGTCTTCAAGAGTGGGTCGAGGGATCCGTCTTCAGCGGGAGGGAAATCGGGATCCGGGAGAAAGCCAGGTCCGAACGCTCGGCGGCCCAGTCCAACCAACAAACCCGAGAAGATGCCGAGGACCATCCCGATCAACAAGGCCCACACCACCAGACGCGCCGCATCGATGCCGTTCGTCGCAGACCACCCGAGAAACAGCCCGAGCAGTAACGCGAGCTTGACATCACCGAAGGCCAAACCAGCTGGATAGACGATGTTGAACACGAAGAGCACGGTTGCATATCCGAGGCCGGTCAGCAGCGCGCGGAGGACGTGGTCCCCCACATCATTGATGATCGACAGGCTTCCAATCAGCACGATCGACACGCCGAGCGATGGAAATACCAGACGGTCAGGCAACCGATACCGCGCCATGTCAACCGCCGAGAGCGTGATCAGGCTGCAGGACAGCACCAAGATCGGGAGCAGCTGCCATCGCTGGCCGACAACGGCAGCGATCACGTAGAACGTGAACCCCGTGACGAGCACGATCGGTAGGCGGGCCGTGACGAGGCGTTCTCCACACGCTCGACACTTCGCTGACGAGCTACGACATGCAAGCAGTGATCCGATCGGCACATCTGCGCTGCACGTTGGGCATCGTCGAATCGATCGACCTCCACCAGACTTGTCCGGTACGGCTTCAGCCAGAAGTGCAAGCAGGAGCCCTACACCCAGCCCGAGAACACCCGCGAGAACGGCAAACACCTCAGTCGCGACGCAGGAACTTGAGGACGCTGCCGCGTTCGTCCTCAGCTGTCTCGTTCAAGAGCTCTCCCAGATCTCCGAACGGGTCACCCTCGACTTCTGGTGGAGCCGGATTCGTCTCGGGGACAAAGGTTCCATCGAGTTCCCAATTCGTATCTTCAGTAATCGAGTCGTCAAGGTCGTCGCTCAACGACGCAAGATCCTCGATCACCTCGCCAGCCATCGCCGTTGTTGCAGCATTGAGGTCCGCAACTGCTGGAACATCCGTCTCCGGATCTGTCTCCGGATCTGCATCTGGCACCGAGGCCAAGACACCATCGAACGGTGATTGGGCGGTCGGAGGAGCCGGAAGATCCTCGAGCGACATCTCTGTGCCGACGTCGGACATGGGCGCTACAGAGGCGTCGAATGAGGTCTCCGCCTCGGCGGGCACAGCTGCATCGTCCGATGGTGACTCAACATCTGTTGTCTCTTCGAGATATGCGTGTGAAGGCGGCGCGGGAGCCGGTTCAGGAACTGGCGCGGACGTCATTGGTCGAAGACCGTTGTATGCCGACACGTGGCCATTCGACCAACCGTCGTCGTCGTCGTCAGTCTTGTGCGCACCTACCGGAGCGTCCTCATCGACATCGGGTTCGACTGGCATGTCGTTGGAGTCAGACGAGACAAACCCCTCTGGCTCGACCATGTACTCGAGTTCGGAGAGGTCGTCCATACCCGAGCGGCCGGCAAACTCATCGTGCTGCGTGGCCTCAGCCATATCCGCAGACTCGGTCACCGAACGCTCGAGATTCGAGAACGACATCGGCGCGGTGGCGCTTTTCCAACTGCTCTCGGTGATCGGCGTGGGCTCTTCGACTTCGACGCCAACAAGCGTCTGCTCAGGGTCGACGTCGTCAGCTGCTGGGGAAGCAACTGGATGGTCTTGCACCACAGTTTCGTCGATAGGAGCGAACTCCGAATCGACCTCGATCTCGATCGGGTCCGCGTCTCGCACGATGAAGAGGCCGGCGTTCGTCATCGCCAACGCAATCATCGACGCATCGAGCACACTCATCTCCAGGGCCGAAGCCAGTTGGATCGACGTCCGTCCGTCTCCGATCACCTGGAGCGCTTTCCACCACTCAGGTTCGATCGTCACCGAGCCATCGAGTTCGTTGTTCTGGATCAGACGATGGTTCGCAGTCGGGATCGCTTCCTCAACCTCTATCCAGTGATCGGCGATCTCAGCGGCTCGAGAGAGCAAGCTGGCGACGTCTTCACCGTCATCGGTCGGTTCAGGAGCCGTGTCGTCGTCGAAGAAGAACGTCCCATCAAGTTCGGAGACCACGTAATAGGTGGCCTCTGCGGCATCAGTTCCGCTTTCCCGAATGAAGCTGTAGTCCGATTCGACCACGACGCCGTCGATGAGGCCGTACGCGGCGGTACCCATCTCGGTCGTCACCTCCAAGAGACCAGACGCCGACCTCGTTGACAGAAATTCGAGAACGTCTGTAATCCCGAGGGTCTTGAGAGTGCCTTGTAGTGACATGGAATGCTCCGTAGATGTCCGCTTCTGCCACACAATCGGCAGTTCTGTTACGGAGTTGAAGGATTACCGGAAGGCACTACCTTCGCCGCCGCGATCATCACGTCGAGCGGCGCGGGTTGGCCCGTCCACCACTCGAATTGAGCGGCCGCCTGTCCTGCGAGCATCGACAGACCATCCACAGCGGTGAGACCGCGCTCACGAGCGGCGCGTAGAAGCGGGGTTTCGAGGGGTTCGTACACAATGTCGACAACGACCGCACCTTCATCGAGAAGCGAAACGTCGAAGGGAGTGTCGTTGGCCGCTGTTGTTCCAGACATACCAACTGGTGTGGCGTTCACGACGATGTCCAGTTGCTCGAGGACATCGAATGTCGCGACTGCGGCAACCTCTTGGCCGACGACCACTGCATCAGCGGCGCGCTGCGGGTTTCGTGCGATCACCAACACCTGACTGGCTCCGGCCAACGCACACGCACGAACGATCGCCCTCGCTGCACCTCCAGCTCCAACGACGCCGATGTGCTGCTCAGCGACGTCGATGCCGTGCGCAGCCGAAAGACCCAACAAGAAGCCTTCACCGTCGGTGTTGTTCCCCACGAGATGTCCATTGGTGTTCGTGATGTGGTTCACTGCGCCGAGCTCGACCGCCGCTGGCGTCAGTTCGTCCAGGAACTCCATGACGTTGTGCTTGTGCGGCATCGTCACCGACATTCCACGCATCCCTGTCCGGCGCATGGTTGTGATGGCCTCGGCGAGGTCAGCCGGGGCGACAGAGATGGCCCGATAGTCGAGGTGCAGACCAATCGCTCGTGCTGCGGCCTCGTGAATTGCCGGGGACCTCGAGTGCAGCACGGGGTAGCCAATGACCCCCGCCCGCATGGGTTTCTCGACCCCGATCAGCAGTAGCCCCGTTCCGCGCAGAGCGCCTTGGCCGCCAGGAACTCCGCGTCGGTCACAGCGAATGTGTGGCCGCCGTCTTCTTCGGTCCGCACGTAGTAGAGCCAATCCCCTTCGTCGGGATTGAGCGCGGCCCGGATCGCCTTCTCACCTGGTGAGGCGATCGGCGTCGGCGGCAGGTCGTAGTTCCCGAGATCTCGGGTGTTCCATGGAGATGTGCTGTCCAGATCCTCCTGGGTCAGCTCTGCGCACGGTTTCTGCGCGGCGTAACACGCAGTTGCATCGATTCCCAACGGAAAACGCCCGTTGAGGAGCCGGTTGTAGATCACTCGGGAGATACGTCCGAGATCCTCGTCGATCAGGTATTCCTCCTCGATCAGCGATGCGATCGTCAAGACCTGATAGTCGGTGAGTTCGAGATCCTCAATGACCGGATCGCGTCCCGAATCGACGACAGCCTGGTTGAACTTGAGTTCCATCGTGTCGGCCATCCGGCGCAGGATATCGAGGGTGTCCGTCTCGTTCTTCTCGTCGACCTGATAGGTCGCCGGAAACAACAGACCCTCTTTTCCGCTGCCGGTGGGATCGGGACTACCCGGGATCGGTCCATCAGGCACACCGGTCAGACCAACGCTGACCAAGGTGGCCTGCAAGTCTGCCTCGAGATCTGCCTGGGCGTAGTTGGGATTCTCGGCATTGAGAACGTCGACGATCTCTACAAGGCGAAGCCCTTCAGGAATCGTGATCGAAAAGAACTGCGGCGGTACGGGTCCGACCCCATCGAGACATGCGAGCGCCTCGTCGAAGGACATGTTCTCCTGGAGGCAGATGTAGTCCCCAGCCTGGAAATCGCCGTCGAGGTTGTCTCCGAGCCAGTATCGAAAGAGTGTCGGATTGGCGATGACGTTGTCGGCGTACAGCTGTTGTGTCACATCGTTCGCGGTCGCTCCGGCAGGAATCGCGAATTCGACGGCAGAGCCCGGCGCACCCGGTGGGTCGTACTGATCGTCGAACCAGTTCGTCACACGTCCATACACGAACGACACACCGATCACGAGGACAAATGCCGCCACCAAGAACCGAAAAACGGGTCCCGTCCGTCGCGGCATGCGGACCCAATCGCGACGATCGATGACTTCGACAGGCTCAAAGGACTCCACCGTCTCGGCCGCGAACGGATCGGCCTCGGGATCGACCCATGTTCCGACACCCACTGGGGGTTGACCGAATACATCGTCTCGTGGCTCATCGAAGAGCGGAGATGGAGGCTCGATCGTCACCGTTGCTTGCGAGGAGGGATGGCTCGCTGGGCCGGGTTCTGGACGCTGGAGACCTTCGCCAGCTGGCCGGGGCCCTGGCGCGTCGCGATTCGACTTCTGTTCAGGCACCGGGCCGAACCGGCTCAGCAACCGATCGACCCCCGAAGGGTCAGGTTTCTGCTCGCCGGGTGAAGAGTCGTCGTTCGTATCTGTCATGTTCGTTCTTTGTCCATCCAGCCCTGCAAGATCACCTGCGCCGCGACCATGTCGACCATGTCTCGCCGATTGACGCCCCGGACATTTTGCTCGTCGAGTGACCGATGGGCGGTAACCGTTGTCAGTCGCTCATCGTAGGTGACGAACGGTACCGAAATGGTGGCACGAAGCCGGTTCGCTGTTTTCAGCGTTCGTCGTGCAGCCGTACCTGCTTGGCCATCGAGTTGCAGAGGGACACCAACGACGATGATCGATGGCTCCCACTCCGCGACAATCTCGGCAATTCGTCGATCGGTCGCCTGGCGGTCACTGGCCTGCACGACCTCGAGTGGGGTCGCAACGGTTCGAGCGTCGTCGCTGATCGCCACACCGATGCGGTGCGAACCCAGGTCGAGCCCGAGCGCTCGTCCCGGTCTCTCGTTCATGATCAGCCCGCTGTCCCCAAGCGGATGAGATCGAGTGCGGCGTCGAGCTGCTCAGGATCACGACCGCCTGCAACCGCTATGTCTGGGGCCTTCTTTCCTCCCCCACCGACGAGCTTGGCTGCTTCGGCAATCCATTCGCCTGCATGCAATGGTGAATCGTTGCTTACCGCCGCGACCAGGGCGACTCCTCCGGCTTCGAGGGCGGCACCGAGTGCGACCGATGCGACACCTTTGTCCCTGATCGCCACCGCCAGGTCTCGCAGCGAGTCTCGGTCGAGGTCGTCGATACGTGCCACAACAACGCCGTCCGAAGCGCTGGCCACGAGTTCATCGGCTCGACCGACGGCTGCATTCCGTTTGGCCACAGCGAGTTCTTTGCGGAGCTCGGCCAGTTCTGCGAGACGGCGCTCCACACCGTTCACAACGTCGTCGGTTGGCACGCCGACCAGATCGGCGACCGTACCAACCGTGGCCTCCTCGCCGCGAAGTAGGTCGATCGTGGAGGTTCCTGTGACCGCTTCGACACGCCGAATGTTCGATCCGATCGAGCTTTCGGACACGATCTTCATCAGTCCGATGTCGCCAAGGGCCGACACGTGGGTTCCACCACAGAGTTCGATCGAGTTCGGCCCAGCTTCGAGAACCCGAACCACATCGCCGTATTTGTCACCGAAGAAGGCGATGGCACCCTTTGCCTTCGCCTCGTCCATCGGCATTTCGATGTGGGACGTACTCGGGTTCGCGAGGACGTCGGCGTTGACGAGATCTTCGATCTCTCGCATCTGCTCAGGCGTGACCGCCTCGAAATGGCTGAAGTCGAAACGAAGGCGATCCGGGCCGACCATCGAGCCCTGTTGCTGCACATGGTCGCCGAGTACTCGTCGAAGAGCTGCGTGGAGCAGGTGAGTTCCCGTGTGATTTCGACGGATTGCATCTCGACGAGCAACCTGGATCGAGGCGACAACGGCGTCTCCGGCGCTCAAGAGCTCGCCCGCTCCAACGGCGTGATGAAGGGTGACACCAGCGACCGCCGATGTGGTGTCGGTGATCTCGACCGACCCGTTCGAACCGGTGATCGTGCCGGTATCGCCGATCTGTCCGCCAGCCTCGGCGTAAAACGGGGTTCGGTCGAGGATGACGCCATCGTCTCCCACCCAGAGAACCGTGGCGGCCACATCGACGAGTTCGCTCCTCCCGACGAAGTCCGTGGCGCCGTGCGTCTCGACGAGCTCGACGAACTGGGACACGTCCGCGGTGCCGCCCTTGGACTTCTGGTCGGCTCGTGCGCGGGCACGTTGCTCGTCCATCGCTGCCTGGAAGCCATCGGTGTCGACCAGCGCACCGCGCTCCTCGACAATCTCCTGCGTGAGCTCGAGGGGGAACCCGAAGGTGTCATGCAACTTGAACGCCACGTCGCCTGGAAGCGTCGAACCTTCGCCAAGCAGTGCCATCTCGGTGTCAAGAATGCTGAGGCCGGTCTCGATCGTCTGTCGAAAGCGGATCTCCTCGCGCTCCACGATCTCACGAATCGATGATTCGTTCGCACGGATGTCGGGGTAGTCGTCGCCCATGATCTCGACCACGGTGCCCACGAGGGACGCGAGCGCTGGTTCGGTGACTCCGAGCAGGTAGGCGTGGCGGATGGCCCGGCGCATAATGCGCCGAAGCACGTAGCCACGGTCCTCGTTCGATGGAAAGACCCCATCGTTGATCATGAACGTCGTCGAGCGTGCGTGATCTGCGAGGATTCGGAGCGAGACATCGGACTTCGGATCGTCGCCATCGGCAACTCCGGAGATCTCGGATGCGGCATCGAGCAACCTGACGAACTCGTCGGTCTCCCAGACAGATCCAACGCCCTGGAGCACGGAAAGCACTCGTTCGAGACCAGCACCGGTGTCGATCGATGGCTTCGGTAGCGGAATCTGCTCTCCGTCGGCCTGCTGATCGAATTGCATGAAGACGAGGTTCCAGATTTCGATGAACCGCGCGTCGGCCTCCAGGTTCTCCGGACCGCCGTCGGGGCCGTACTCGGGACCGAGGTCATAGAAGATCTCCGAACACGGGCCATTGGGTCCGGTCTCGGCCATACGCCACCAGTTGTCCTCGTCGAGCCGCTGAATTCGATCGCGTGGGACTCCGACCTTCGTGGCCCAGATCTCTTCGGCCTCGTCATCGGTGAGATGGACCGTGATCCAGAGCTTGTCTGGATCAAGGCCGAGTTGCTCGGTGAGGAGCTCCCACGCGAATGGAATGGCGTCCTCTTTGAAATAGTCGCCGAAGCTGAAGTTGCCCATCATCTCGAAGAAGGTCAGGTGCCGGGCAGTGCGGCCCACTTCGTCGAGGTCGTTGTGCTTGCCACCGGCTCGAACACACTTCTGAACGGTCGTGGCTCGGCTGTACGGTGGCTTCTCGGTGCCCTGGAAGAACGGCTTGAACGGCACCATGCCCGAGTTGGTGAACAGCAGCGTGTCGTCGTGCGGAATGATGCTCGCCGAAGGGACCGCCTCGTGACCGCGTGAGGTGAAGAATTCAGTGAAGGTCCGGCGTACATCCTTGGCATCCATAGCGCAGCAAGCCTACGTTGTTGTCGACAATTCCGGTCGACATGGGAGCAGCGTGACACCCCTCCCAGATGGCGAGATCAGCGGCGATTGCGGCGGGCACGCTCTCGAAGGCGTGCCAAACCAGGTTCGCTGCTCAGGCCACCATCGACGACAGACAATGTCGGTACACCCTGGGTCTGTGTGAGATCGATCTCCACGGGGCGCACGCGTTGCCACGCCTTCGAAGCCTGCTGTCCCACGGGCGACGTCGTCGTACGCTCGACAACGCGACCACCAGCAGCAGTGACTCGAATGACGACCTCGTTGCGAATCGCTTGTGGAAGCAGCTTCTGGGCCTGACGTTTCACTTTTCTCTGAACCCACCAGCTGGAAGTTGCGCCAGCGACGTAGCCGCTGCCCATCCAGAAGAGTCGTTTAGGCATCTGTGTTGCGCTCCTTCTTCCACCGTTCCCATCGGGCGGGTTCTGCCCCATGTTCCGAAGGCGAGTAGTAAACCTGATCCGACACCTCGGGGGGCCGGTATTCCTGATCGACCCATCCGGTCGAGTCGCTGTGAGGGTAACGATAGCCTTCCCCGTGCCCCAGACCCGCGGCATCTCTGTAATGTGCGTCCCGGAGATGTGCGGGCACCTCTCCGGTACCCCCACCCTGTGCGGCTTCTTTGGCAGCAAAGATCGCGAGCGTGACCGAGTTCGACTTGGGTGCTGTGGCCAGATGGACGACGGCTTGGGCGAGGTTCAATTGCGCCTCGGGCAAGCCGACGAACTCGACCGCTCGTGCTGTTGCGTCAGCGATCACCAGCGACATCGGGTCGGCCATCCCAATGTCTTCGGAAGCAAGAATGACGAGGCGTCTCGCGATGAACCGAGCCGACTCCCCAGCGTCAAGCATCCGAGCGAGCCAATAGAGGCCAGCGTCGACATCACTTCCCCGGATGCTCTTGATGAACGCACTGATCACGTCGTAGTGGTCGTCTTGGCCATACCTGATGGCCTTGGTCCCCAGTGCAGCCTCGACAGCGGCTACGTCGACCATCGGCGGCTCTGTCGGCGATTCGTCTGCAGGGGGCACGAGCGGCGACGACGGCTCGGAGCCAGCAGAGCGAGAGATCGCCGCTGCGACCCCGAGGGAAGTGAGCACCTGGCGGCCATCGCCGGCTCCTCGATCAACGAGCAGCTGGATGGCATCATCGCTTGCCGCGACTCCTTCAGAGTCGAGCCCCCGCGCGACCAGCTGCCGCAATGCCTCCTCGTTCAGCGGTTCGAGACGAAAGAGTGTCGATCGACTGCGCAGTGCAGCGTTCACTTCGAACGTCGGATTCTCGGTCGTAGCGCCGATCAGGGTGATCAACCCGGTTTCGACGCCGGGCAGCAGGGCATCTTGTTGAGACTTGTTGAACCGATGTACCTCGTCGAGAAACAGGATCGTTCCCTGTCCGTGCTGCCCGAGGCGATCGGTTGCCTTCGCCAACACTTCCCGCACGTCTTTCACGCTCGCGTTGACAGCCGACAACGACTCGAACGCGCGCTGCGTACTGCGCGCGATCACCCGCGCGAGCGTCGTTTTCCCGGTGCCGGGCGGGCCCCAGAAGATGACGGAGCCGAGGGTGTCGGCCTCGATCAACGCCCGGAGCGGTCGCCCGCGACCCAGCAATTCATCTTGACCGACGATGTCATCCAGCCGGATCGGCCGCAGACGATCCGCAAGTGGCGCTCGTTTCGACTGACGCTCCTCGGCGGCGGCGGCGAACAGATCGGTCATCACGCCGACCTTATCCACTCGCAGGGGCGCCGCTCCCCTGGAGGCACCAGCTTCTGTGCAGGATGAGGTGCCGGTGTGACACCGAGCGCTGCACAGAATCTGCGCTTCTGGTTCTGTGCAGGATGAGGTGCCGGTGTGACACCGAGCGCTGCACAGAATCGTTGTTCACGTGCTGAGGGGAACGCCGATAGCCGTCGGGCGTTATCGCGATCCGTATTCGTCGAGGTACGCATGCATACGGTCGACCATTTCAGGTGAGAGGTTGGCGTGTTCGATGATCTCTCGCACGGTGACGATCGCAACGGTGGGCATGTCGAACTCCTCGCCGACCTGAGCCAGCGCTGCCTGGTCCCCTGTGCCACGTTCCATGCGATCGACGCTCACGATCAGTCCTGCAAGTTCCACATCGGCTGCTGCTTGCAGCAGTGGCACCGTCTCTCGAATCGACGTGCCGGCCGTGGTCACATCTTCGATGATGAGGACCCGATCCCCGGCAGAAGGGATGTGTCCGACGAGAACGCCACCCTCTCCGTGATCCTTGGCTTCCTTGCGATTGAACATGAACCCAACGTCGTGTCCACGGGCTGACAACGCCCCTGCCGTCTCCACGCAAAGCGGAATCCCTTTGTACGCGGGGCCGAACAACACGTCGAAGTTGTCGCCGAACGAATCCTCGATCGCATCGGCATAGAACTCCCCGAGTCGTCGGATCTGTGCACCCGTGCGGTACTTGCCTGTCTGCACGAAGTACGGGGTAGGCCGTCCGCTCTTCGTGACGAAGTCGCCAAACGTCAATACCTCGGCTTCGATCATGAAGTCGATGAACGCTGCTTTGTACGGGAGCACTACTGTCCTCGACAAATCCGGTCGAGTTCTGTTCGAGCCAACATGCTCAGTCCGCTCTGGGCACGACGCGTAGCCCGAGTTCATCGAGCTGAGACGGGTCGATTGGGCTGGGTGCATTCGTGAGCGGGTCGGACCCGGACTGCGTCTTGGGGAATGCGATCACTTCTCGGATGTTTTCCTCGCCGACCAGAAGCGCCGTGAGGCGATCAATTCCGAATGCGAATCCGCCGTGGGGTGGCGCACCGAATCGGAACGCGTCGAGGAGGAAGCCGAACTTCGCCTGCTGCTCATCGGGGCCGATCCCGAGAAGCTCGAAGATCTGGGCCTGCACATCACGTTGGAAGATCCGGATGCTTCCCGATCCCAGCTCCCAACCGTTGAGCGTGAGGTCATAGGCCTGCGACCGAATGTCGAGCCACTCGTCACCCGTCGCTGTCGTGAGCATTTCGATGTCGTCTGCGTGGGGCATCGTGAACGGGTGGTGGGCCGGTATCGGGTTGCCATCGACGACTGCTTCGAAGAGTGGAAAGTCGGTGATCCACAAGAAGTTGAACCCGCCTTCGTTGACGGGTGGTTTTCCCAATTCGAGGCGAAGAAGACCGAGAACCTTGTTGGCGACGCGACGGTCGTCGGCGATGAGGAACACCATGTCGCCGGACTCGGCTTCAAGACGTTCCTGGACACCGGAGATCTCCGCCTCGCTCATGAACTTGGTCAACGCGCCCTCGAGGCCTTCGTCTCGAACTCGAAACCAAGCCAACCCCTTCGCACCCCAACGCTTCGCTTTGTCGGTCAGGTCGTCGATCGCGTTCCGACCGAGGCTGTCGGCGCCGCCAGGCATGCGAATGCCTTTCACCACTGGGGTCTTGAAGACGTTCGATTCGGTCTCGGCGAAGAGGTCGGTGATGTCGTTGAGCTCCATACCGAAGCGGGTGTCTGGCTTGTCAGATCCGAATCGCTCCTGAGCCTCGTGCCATGTCATCGTCGGGATGTCGGTTGGGCGTTCACCGGTGACGGCCTCGGTTGCATCGGCTACCGCTTCACTGATGAATTCGAACACGTCTTCCTGGTCGACGAAACTTGCCTCGGCATCGAGTTGCATGAATTCGAATTGTCGATCGGCCCGCAGATCTTCATCTCTCAGGCAACGGGCGATCTGGTAGTAGCGATCCATGCCACCAACCATCGTGAGCTGCTTGAAGAGCTGCGGACTCTGGGGCAGCGCATAGAAATCGCCAGGGTTGAGCCGAGATGGCACAACGAAGTCGCGTGCACCTTCCGGCGTCGACGCGATCAGCATCGGGGTCTCGATTTCGCAGAAGCCCTGACGTTCCATGGCGCCGCGGATGGCGCTGTTCACCTTCGCGCGGGCCCGAAGGTTTCGTTGCATCTTCGAGCGACGGAGGTCGACATAGCGGTGACGAAGCCGGATGTTCTCATCGACCTCGTTTCGGTCGTGCATGGGGAACGGTGGCGGCTCTGCTTCGTTCAGGATCTGAACGTTGGTGTCGGCGATCTCGATCTCTCCGCTGGCGAGTTCGGCATTGATCATGCCGTCTGGGCGGGCACGCACCAGCCCTGTTACGGCAACAACGTATTCGCTGCGAACATCAACTTTCTGATCGACCACGACCTGCACCACGCCGGTGTGGTCGCGCACGTCGACAAACGCCAAGTGTTCGGAATGAACGCGTCGCGTATCGACCCATCCGGCGACCGTGACGGTCTGACCGACGTGCTCTGCGCTGAGTTCGCCACAGTAGTGAGTACGAATCGACATGAGTATTCCTTTGTCAGCGGCCGAGCCGCGTCGTGAGTTCGCCAATGAGATCTGTTCGCGGCACCTGAGTCTGGCCCGAGTCCCCGCGCATGTCGCGAACCGTCACAGCTCCCGACGCGAGTTCGTCTTCGCCGATGATCAACGCGAGCGCAGCGCTCGAACGATCGGCGACCTTCATTTGAGCTTTCAGGGAGCGGCCGTCGAACCCGCGGTCAGCTGCAATTCCCGCGTTTCGAAGCTCGTCGGCCAGAACCGTCGCCTGTTGGCCGCCAGTCAGATCGACGATGAAGACATCAGGTGTGGTGACTGGACCGGGGAAAACACCCTCTGCATCACAGGCGAGCAGGATCCGGTCGACTCCGAGCGCGAACCCGATGCCAGGTGTCGGCTTACCACCAAGGCTTTCTGCGAGCCCGTCGTATCTCCCGCCGCCACCCACCGCATTTTGAGCGTTCTCGAGGGCGGTCGACGCGAACTCGAAGGTCGTTCGTGTGTAGTAGTCGAGCCCGCGGACCAAACGCGGTGAGATCACATAGCTGATAGCAAGCGCTTCCAGGCCGGATCGTACCGCTGCGAAATGTTCAGCGGTCTCGGCGGTCAAGTGGTCGACCATCAGCGGGGCTTCAGCAATAATCGATTGATCTTCACTGCGTTTTGAATCGAGGACGCGGAGCGGGTTCTTGTCGAGCGTCTCTTGCGATGCCTCGGACAGCTCGCCGGAGCGGTCTCGAAAGTAGGTCTCGAGCGCCTCGAAGTACGCAGGTCGACAGGCGTCATCGCCAAGCGAGTTCAGCAGGAGTGAGACCTCCTGCATCCCCAATTCCTGGTAGAACCGCCAGGCGAGGGCGATCACTTCGACATCCACCTGGGGATCGTTGGATCCCAGAACTTCGATACCTACCTGGCTGAACTGTCGGTAGCGACCAGCCTGAGGCTTTTCGTGGCGGAACTGGGGCCCTTCGTACCACGCCTTCCAAGGCAGATTCGTCGGGTTGTGCTGCACGAACGCCCGAACGACCGATGCTGTCAGCTCTGGTCGGAGAGCGATCCGTCGCCCATCCTTGTCCTCGAAGTCGTACATCTCTTTCGTGACGACGTCTGTCGACTCACCAACGCGGAGAAACACGCCGAGGTCCTCGAAGATCGGCGACATGATGTGGCCATACCCTGCAAGACGACACTGCTCTGCAAAGACGTCGACGAGCGCCCGATGCCGCTCCGAGTCGGGGGTCAAGATGTCTCGTGTGCCCCGGAGAGCTTGGAATTTTGGCGATGCCACGGCGATCTACGCTACCGGTCTCAGATCACTTGCGCCGCTGGCATATTTCCCGGGCTTTGCGCCTGTTTCCCGCTTCGCTCCCGGCAATCACACATTCGCTTTCGGCTCGGTGTGCTCTGCGGCCGCATAGCGAACACGCACGTTGCCGCGGATCTCGACCGGAAGTGTCGAGAAGCGGTCGCGAAGCGAACACGCACGTTGCCGCGGATCTCGACCGGAAGTGTCGAGAAGTAACAGCTAGCTCGCGCCAGGGAGGACTCGGTATGCGTCGTACACCGACTCGACGTGACGCACGGCGTTGAGCATCGACTCGAGATGTGTCGGGTCGGCGAACTCGAAACTGAAACGCATGTGAGCAATCCGATCTGCCCCGGTTCGAGTGTCGACGGACACCACGTTGATCTGATGAGACGCCATGACGCCCGAGACGTCCGAAAGCAATCGTGGCCGGTCGAGTGCCTCGACTTCTATGGCTGCCTCGTGGAGACCGGCATGGCTGTCATCCCAGTCGACCTCGATCAACCGGTCGTGCTGATCCACACCGAGCGACTGGGCGTTCGAGCAGTCGTTTCGGTGAACGGATACTCCTCGTCCCCTGGTCACGAACCCAACGATTTCGTCGCCCGGCACCGGCGTACAGCATGTGGCAAGTCGTACGAGGAGATCATCGAGGCCCTCTACGTGAACACCACCGGAGGATCCCGATGTCCCCGATCGCTTCCGGACTCGGTCAAGCGTTTCAGGAATCTGTTCGTTCGACTCCCCCGGCGCCAACTCCTTGTTGATTCGGTTGACGACCGTCCGAGGTGACACGTGCCCTTCACCGATCGCAGCCAACAGCGAGTCGATGTCGTTGTAGTTCATCTCTGCAGTGATTTCGCGAAGCAGATCGTCCTTCATGGTGCGCTGCACGGGAAGGTCGGCACGACGCAGCGACGCGATCAATTCATCACGGCCCAGATCGATGAACTCCGTACGGCGCTCTTTGCTGAACCAGTTGCGAATCTTGTTGGCCGCCTTCGGCGACGCAACAAAATTCAGCCAGTCCTTCGATGGACCAGCATCGGGGTTCTTGGACGTGATGACCTCGACCCGATCGCCAGATTGGAGACGGGTACTGAGTGGAACGAGACGACCGTTGACCCGAGCGCCGGTGCAACGCTGGCCCACTTCGGTGTGAATCTGAAATGCGAAGTCGACCGGTGTTGCGCCCACGACCAACTCGACCACGTCGCCTTTGGGCGTGAATACGAACACCTCATCTTGATCAAGATCGGTCTTGAGGTTCGACATGAACGTCGACGGATCAGACGATTCCTGTTCGAACTCGATGATCCGGTTGAGCCATGCGATCTCTTGGTCCGAGGCGATCTCTTTGTAGCCCCAGTGTGCGGCCACACCGTTCTCGGCTCGCGCATGCATCTCGGCGGTTCGAATCTGTACCTCGACTTCTTTGCCGAGCGGGCCAATAACAGTCGTGTGCAACGACTGGTAGAGGTTGAATTTCGGCATGGCGATGTAGTCCTTGAATCGACCTTGCACTGGCTTCCACGCCGAGTGAATCGATCCCAGCGCTGCGTAACAATCGCGCACGGACTCGACGACCACCCGCAGACCGACCAGGTCGTGGATGTCATCAAACGCCAGATTCTTCTCCACCATCTTCCCGTAAATCGAATACAGGTGCTTCTGGCGACCGGTGACCGAACCCGAGATGTCGAGCTCGGACAGTCGAGCTTCGATATCACCGATCAGCTGCGTGATGTACACCTCGCGTTCGGGTGCACGGGCGGCCACCATCGCCTCGAGTTCTGCATACTGTTTCGGAGTACTCGCAGCAAACGCCAAATCCTCGAGCTGCTGTTTCAGCTCCTGCATGCCGAGTCGGTGCGCAAGTGGCGCGTAGATCTCGAGCGTCTCCTTGGCGGTCCGTTCCTGCTTCCACGAGGGCAACGACGCAATCGTCTCCATGTTGTGCAGGCGGTCCGAGAGCTTGATGATGAGCACCCTGGCGTCCTGGGCGATGGCGATCATCATCTTGCGAACCGAAGCAGCTTGCTGGGCCTCCTTCGAATCGAAGTGCACACGATCAAGCTTCGTCACGCCGTCGACTACGTGTGCCACTGCTTCGCCGAATTCATCGACGATCTGATCGAGTGATACCGCAGTGTCTTCCACCGCGTCATGGAGAAGCGCAGCTGAAATCGCCACATCATCGAGCCCGAACTCAGCCACCACCTTGGCCACGGCGAGCGGATGGGAGATGTAGCTTTCGCCAGACTTGCGCCTCTGGTCACCGTGTGAGGACGCAGCCAACCGGTACGCGCGCTGTATCCGATCGATCGAAGCGTCGGGTTTCGACCGACGATAGGCGTCGACAATCGCGGTGAGTTCAACTTCGACGCGAACCGAATGTCGTCGCCAGGGAAGAACTCGTGTCACGGTTGGCATGGAATCAATGAACCTTCATCGGGGCGGTGAACGCAACGTCGGGCAAGTTCTTCCGTCCAGCGAGTGCAACCAACTCCATGAGGACGCTGATTCCCACGATGGTGGCTCCCGATTGTTCGACCAGGCTGGCTGCTGCCTGCAAGGTACCACCCGTTGCGAGCACGTCGTCGACCAGGAGCACTCGATCCGACGTCCCGACCGCCTCGCTGCCCATTTCGAGGCGGTCGGATCCGTACTCGAGCGAATAGTCGACGGCAACGGTGGCAGGCGGCAGTTTGCCGGGCTTTCGTATCGGCACAAATCCGACCTGAAGCTGCTTCGCGATCGCGGGGCCGAACAGAAATCCACGGGCCTCGATCCCCAGAACGGCGGTGACTGCGAGGTGCTCGAACGGCTGGGCCATCAACTGCACGGCGTGACTCAGCGCATGATGATTGGCCAGCAGCGGCGTGATGTCTTTGAAGACGATTCCATCCGACGGAAAATCTGCTACATCGCGCACGAAATCTTCGAGGTCCATACGGCGGAATGATATCTGCGAGACTGTCCGCCTTGCCGCTCTCACGCCGATTGGCCGCCATCGACATCGGGACCTCGTCGATGCACCTCGCGATCGCCCAACCCGTAGCGGGTGGCCGTCCCGAGATTCTGCTCCGAGAAAAGCTCCCGGTCCGTCTCGGCTCGGGGGCTAAGGACATGAAGACCCTGGACCCGGTAGCAGTCGATCGAGCGATGGATGCACTGCGAACGTTCCGAGCGCTTGCCGATGCCAACAGCGCAGAGGTCCATGCCGTTGCGACAAGCGCAGTTCGCGAAGCCGACGATCCGGAGGTCTTCATCCAGCGGGCGAAGGTCGAGGCTGGCATCGACGTCGAGGTCATCGCCGGAGTAGAAGAAGCACGTCTCATCCACCTGGGTGTCCTCGGCGCCGTGCCATTGGCAGAGGTCGACCACCTCGTCATCGATATTGGCGGCGGTTCGACCGAACTGATCGTCGGGAGCGGCGTCACTGCCACTCTCCTGCGATCACTCAAGGTTGGCCACGTTCGCTTGACAGACCGCTTCTTTCCCGAAGGCATCGCGGACGATGATTCGATCGCTGCGTGCCGCGCCTTCATCCGCTCGTTTCTGGCCGAGGTCGCTTCGGCGATCTCTGACTACCCCATCGATCTCGTCGTTGGGTGTTCTGGCACGTTCGAGACGGTCGCCGCCATGGCCCGCAGGCGCTCGAGTGCTGGTGGCACAACCGAACCCATCACACGCGACGAAGTCGCTGCCGCAGTGTCACGGGTGTGCGGGGCAACCACGAGCGCCGAACGGGTGTCCATCCGCGGGCTCGAACCCCACAGGGCCGACACGATCGTGGCGGGGGCGTTGCTCGTCGAGACTCTGATGGACACGCTCAACTTCGAGTGCTTCACCGTGTCGCCCGACGCGCTGCGAGAAGGTCTTGTGCTCGACAGGCTCGATCGCCGTGATCCGTCAACAGGGACCTTGCGACATCTCAGCCAGATCCGAGCCAGCAGCGTCGAAACGATGGCAGAGCGGTACGGCGAGAACGTCGTCCATGCCCGACAAGCGACCGATATCGCACTCG
>CAJQNJ010000199.1 GCA_905479685.1 uncultured Acidimicrobiales bacterium | reverse complement strand
ACCCTTCATCGAGATGATCGGTTCGTTCCGCTTCAGCTGATCAGTCGATCGGGTCGTCGATGTCGAACGCATCGAGTGATTCGGCGCGGTCGAGGCCGAGATCCTCGAATTCATCGACGATGGATGTCAGTTCCGGCTCAGGAAGGGCCTCCTCGACAGCAACTTCCGCCGGGTCGAACTCATCAAACTCGCCGCCAGCCAACTGCGGATCGGGAGCAACGAGATCGAGATCGGGGTCTGACGCGGTCACATCAGCTTCGGAGGCGATGGCTGCAGCCGTCGCTGGATCTATGACGACCCCGCGGCCCTCAGGCATTGCCACCGGGATCGGCGCGGTCAGGTTCGTGATCGACTCGTCTGGGGACTCATGATCGAGGCCCATCACGTCATCGGGGATCGGCCCCAGGTCAACTCGAGCAGCGATGAGTTGCTCGGCCGTGGCGACGGCTTCATCGGCGACCTCAGCTTCGGCTGCCTCTGCGCTCTCGACAAAGACAGCCTCGCCGGCCATGACCTCATCAAACTCGTCAGCCAACACCGCTGCGTTGGGAGCGAGTGACTCAGCACTCACACGTTCGGCATCCAGCCTGTGCTGGGGTACTTCACGTGTCAGTTGCTCGCCAAATTCCGCAGCAGTCGAGTCATCTTCGCGTTGGACGTCCTCGCCTGGCTCCACCGGGGGCTCGGTGGGCGCTGATTCTTCGGGCTCAGCCTCAGATTCTGCCTCTGCTTCTCCGTCTGTCGCGGTTTCGGTTTCGGTTTCGGTCTCGGTCTCGGTCTCGGTCTCGATGTCCGACTCGGTCTCAGGCTCGACGTCACTGTCGTCATCGGCTCGCTGCTCGTCAACGAGCGCATCGATCTTGAGATCCTGAGCAAAGTCACCGACCTGGTCATTGAACTGGAGACGAAGGTTCGCCATGGCATCGTCAGCACTCTGGCCAGGGAAGGCCGTGGCCCGGTCGATCATGCCCTCGAGCGCTTCGCGGAGCTCCGCGACTTCTTCGGGGTCAGCGCCAGCTGGTGGCGTCCAGTCGTCGAGACGAGATTGAAGATTGCCGCGGAACTCAGCCAGTTCGGCCTCGACCGCCTGTGCCTCTTCCACTTGGCGTCGCTGCTCGTCGAGCACAGCGTCGATGCGCTGATCTTGGGCAAAATCGCGCACTCGATCCTCGAACTCGTAGCGCAATGCAGCGACTGCTTCGTCGGCACTTTGGCCGGGGTACGGCTGATAGCGGTCGAGGAGCCCGTCAAGATCGCGGTGAAGCTTCGCCGCGTCCTCGGGCGACGCACCTTCGGGCACAGCGAGGTCATCGAGTCGCGATCGTAGAAGATCACGGATCTCCTCAACCGCTGGGTCGCTGACGATCGCGTTGAGTGGCGAAGATGTGGGGGCCGGGCTCGGCGAAGGCGACTGAGGGCTCGACGTGGGCGTCTCTTGGCTCGATGTGGGCGCAGGGCTCGGCGCGGTAGGCCGTGGTGGCGGAGCAATTGGCCGCGAGGCCGCGGCCTGAAACACAGCTGCCGTCACTCCGCCCTGTGGACTGTCGGTGAAGAGCTCCCGTGGCAAGGGCAAATCGGTCTCGGCGTCCTGGGTAGGAACACCCGCATTCTGGGTAGGAACACCCGCATTGCTGGGCTCGGCACCGGTCTGCCCTCGGCTCGTTGGGTGTCCCGTTCCACGGTCGACAGCGCCGTCATCGGCGCGACCCTGTATCGGTTCCTCACCCGATGTGAGTTCAACCACGTCTTCGGTTACTTGTTCCTCATCGCCGTCACGGAAGTAGCGCCAAGCCGCGTAGCTCACGCCTGCACTACCGCCGATCGCCCCAACTGCAGCTGCAGCGCGGCCGATTGTTCCCAGTCCGGGCCGGCGCGACGGCTTGTCGGTCTGGCTCGCAGCCGATGCTCGCGGCTTCTTTGCCGGAGCGGCGGAGCCGCCCGTGTCCGGGGTCGCGCCCGTGTCGGGGGTCGCTCTCGAGGTCCCCACCGCTGCTCCAGCGGAGATCACCGAACGATGGTCGGCGTCGGTGAGAACACTGCACCCGGTGTGAGTCGCGACGGCTTCGGCGACCATCGGAATCCGAGATGAGCCACCAACGAGCAGCACGCCCGCAAGCTGGTCGTTCGTCAAGTCTGCGGCTGCGACAGCTCGATCGAGCGCGGCGAGGGTGTCTTGGAGCCGGGCGCTGAGTGCTGCTTCGAGCTCGGGACGGGTCATTCGAACCTCTGTCGTGAGACCCGGTAGCCGCACGGGAATTGTGACATCGGTATCCGACGACAGTGCTTCCTTTGCATCCGAACACGCCGCGCGTAACGCGATTACACCACGGCGAACTTCGAGGTCGCTCGTGTCGAGTTCTGCCAACGCACCGTCAAGACTGGCATCCACATGCGCCAAGACGATCTGGTCGATGTCGACTCCACCGAGACGCTCGAGGCCTTCGGGCGGACCCGCGAGCTCGCCAACGCCATCGATGACCCGCACCACGGCCACGTCGAATGTGCCGCCACCAAAGTCATAGACAGCGATTACTGAGCCGTCTGGCATGCTGCCGTTCGTCGCGTAGTGCATCGCTGCCGCAACCGGCTCCGAAATCAGCTCTATCTCTCCGAGGCCAGCCCCCCGCCCAGCGTCACGTAACAGCTCGAGCTTGTACTCGCCCCAGTTCGCAGGATGGGCAACAGCCACGACGTCGGGCACGACACCTGCACGAGCGACAACGGACCGTATGAGATGCCCGGTGAGTAGCTCGGCGCCGTACGGCGCGCCGTCGAGAACGTACGGGGTGGTGTCGCCCAGCCTCCGCTTGAACTCGCGGGCACCGCTCGTGGGGCGCTCGGCGATCTGACGTTCGGCATCGCGACCAACCAACACCTCATCACCATTGATCGCAACCACTGATGCCATCGTGGCTGAATCCGCCTCTAGGCGAAGTACCTCAACCTCACCGTCGCGCGAAATCGACGCGCTTGTGAAGGTCGTACCAATGTCAATTCCGAGCCGAGTAGTCATACCGCGCCCCTTTCACTGGTCGAAGCGTAGGTGACGCGGCCTGCGCTGTCCTCAGGCAAATACCTAGTTCGGTACCCGGGATCAGCCCAGGAGGTCGTCCAAATCGTCCGGATCGACGATCTCATCAGGAAGCTCACTGACCACAGCCATGTCGTCGACGTCCTGCAGCCTCGGTACGTCCGGCATATCAGCGAGCGCGCTCAGGAAGGCGCGCTGATCCTCGCTGAGGTGCACGGGGTGCTCTCCGGTGCGGTCGGTTTGATCTCCCCAGGGATCGGTCGGATCCACTGGAGCAAGGTCGCGCAGCGCGTCGAGCCAGTCAGACACGCCGTCGGTCTCAGCACTCATGTCGATCTCCTCGTCGTACTCATCAGTACAGCCAGTTCGGTTCGGGATCGCAACAACAGCTTTCGGTAGATGCTTTGGAGGTGAAAGTCGACAGTCTTGACACTGAGAAACAGCTCAGCGGCAGCTTCCTTGTTCGTACACCCACTCGCTACCGTCACCGCTACTCGCTGCTCAGCGGGCGAGAGCACGTCAATCGGATCCGGCCCCACCTGATGGACTTCAGCCCCAATCGGCTGCACACCAGTAGCGGGTAGATCGAACGAGAGTGGCAAACGAACACCAAGCGGCCGAAGCGCCATCCGACAGTCGGCCTCGATTTCTCGAGCTGCGTGGTGATCTCCCTGTCTTTGCAGGATCTCACCCTCGGCCATCCTGCCCGCCGCCGCCTCCAGCGGAAGGCCCGCGTCCTCGGCCCTGGTGACGCCGGCGCGCACGATCGAGGTGTCATCGGCAAGGAGCCCTTGCGCTCTTTGCCGGCGCAGCGTCGGAACCAGAGCGGGACGCGCGTGCACACTTTGCAACCACCGGTCGGCCGCGCCACTCTGCCCGTCGCGCAGAAGTGCCCAAACGAGATCGTCGATCACAATGAACACCTGCGACGCCGGGACAGCTTCGAAGAGGTTGATCGCTGTGGCTACGTCTCCAGCGGCTAGGGCGAGGCGCCCTGCAGTCTGCGTCGCCTCAGCGAAACGTGCCGGGTGACTAGATGCCGCAAGAATCGGGCGAGCCCACTCCAACAATGTCGCAGCCTCGTCTCGGTCACCTGACCACATCAAAGCCTCGGCCCGCGCAGATGCCACAGCCGCAGCAGACACTGACCGAGGGACGAGCCCGGCGATCAGACCTGATGAAAACGCCTCGGCGGCGCTGATCTGGCCCGATGCGACCAAAGCCCTGATTCGCAAGACGGCACCAAGACAAGGATCCCAAGGGATCAGTACTGCCGAGTCGACCGCGACCCTTACTGCATCACCCTGGGAAAGACGCTCCTCCCAAGTGCCAAGAGTCCGGTTCGCTTCGTCGATCTGGTCGTCGGCCCGGGCTGGCGCCGGCGTGCCTTGGATCGACCAGCGACTCACATGGGCGGCTACCGCTCCGAGATGCTCTGCCTCGGCCGCAGGCGCTCGCTCGAGAACCTGCCGCGCAGTGTCTGCATCACCCGATTCGATGGCAAGCCGAGCGGCCAGCCGAAGTCGGGCAGTATTCGCGGAGAGGTCAGAACTCAGCTCGGCCGCCTTCTCCAATGCCTCAATCGCAGTACCAACATCGAGGCGGCTTCGGCTGTCGGCAGCCACCAAGTCGAGCGCCACAGCGAGTTCTTCATCGGCGCCCTCGGCTGCGGCAGCGAGGTGCCACACGCGGGCAGCAGCCTCGGACGGTCCACCATATTCTTCTGCCAGCGCTTGGTGGGCTGCACGACGACTTTCAAAGGCCACTTGGCGATAGGCATATTCTTGGAGTAGCGGATGGGCGAGGCGCACCGCCGTCCCGTCGCTCACCGCGACCCCATGTTCGATCGCGAGGCGAATACTCTCGGGCGGTTCTCCGAGTCGAACAAGCGCAGCTTCAAGGGTCGACTGATCTCCGCCCCGGTCTGCGGCAACCAACACGAGAGCGCGTCGCACCGGGTCACCCGCATCATCGAGGCGCGACTCGAACTCTTTGACAAGGGCCTCAGGGGGCGCCGGTGTCCTCGGCAACTCTTCAAGTCCGGCCCGCTGACGGTCGGTCAGCGACCGAGCCAGCGCCAAGGCGACCAGCGGGTTGCCCGCCGCCGCGGAACCCACGCGGATGGCAACAGATGCATCAACATCGACCTGCTGCGCCACAATGTTGGCGAGCTGGGTAACCGAACGAGGTTGCACCACAACGACGTCGTCGGCAATTGACGACAGCGGTGAGCGTGACGATGATTGCATGACCAGAATCGCTGCAACTGGGTCAGCATCGAGTCGACCAAGCGCGAAACTCAACGCTTCCGCGGTGGGTTCATCGATGAGGTCAGCGTCATCCACAGCAATCAGGAGAGCGCATTGTTCGGCCAGCCCGGCGAGTAGGCGGAAAAGCCCGACCCCGACATCGAGAACTTCCGTTGCTTCCCGGCCGAGCGATAGAGCAGACCGCAATGCCGTTGCATGGTCGCCGGCCAGGGCTTCGATCTCGGCTTCGACTCCAGCCAACAACGTCAACAGCCCGGAGAATCCAATAGAACGATCGGTTCGCCGACCTTGAGTGGACAACACACGCATGTTCTCCTGGGCGGCTGCTGTTCGACACGAATCGAGAACGTGCGTCCGACCGCTTCCGATCTCGCCCTCAATGACAAGTCGGCGAGTGGTGCCCCCCCTTGTGACGCTGAGGAGTGCGTCGAACTGGCTGCTATCCGTCGAAGATGCCATGGGTAGGTCGCCGCTACCGGAGGTAACAGCGGCGGAGCTCATCTGCTAGGCGGCGGGGAGCGTCAGACAGTTGCCGCCCTCCGCGTCGTAGTAGAAATGCGCTCCTCCCACACGCGATGCTCGTGCGTCCGCGACGACCGCGCAGACCTTTGTATCCGTACCATCAAATATGTCTTGCGCATCGGTCTCCACCCGGATCTCGAAGGGATCTTCGACCACACGCCAGGCGCTCGGTAGTCCCAGAGCTTGGGCACCAGCATTCTCTGGCTCCACGTGATTACCAAAGACATGGAGATGGATGCCGCTACTGAAACTCAGCGTCTCGCCGCCGAACTCTCCCGAGTATTCGATGACATAGACGTCTCCAGCCGGACCGGCCTCGAGGCTGATTGACTCGAGGCAGACCCACTGATCAAGAGTCTGAGCGATCGTGCAATCCTCGTCCGCTGGAATCGTCGTCGTCGTGGTCGACACCACAGGCGGCAACGTGGCCGGCGCGGTTGTCGGGACGGCGGTTTGACTGGTCGTCGGTGCTGAGGTCGTGTCTGGAGCCTCCGATGTGGTCGTGGTCTCGACCTGACCGCTGCTCTCGTCCGTCGAATCATCGCGGAGAAGCAACAGGAACACGCCTGCACCGACAATCCCAACGAGAAGGATCGCTAGTGCGATGACAGGGATCTTTCGAGTCGCGGCCGGGCTCGGGGCCACCACCTCGGGGGCCGGAGACGCTGGCTCTCCCTGGCTCGGCTCTGATGCAGCCGCGATGGTGGCGCCGGGAAGCAACGTTGGTACCGACTCGCGACCGGCAAAAAGGGCGGCGCCGAGCGCGACGACATGTTTCGGGTGTGCGTCGACTGCGACGGGACGACCAAGTTCCTGAGCCACCATTTCGGCAACCAACGGAATACGCGACGACCCGCCGACCAACAGAACTGACGCGAGCTCGGCTGGCTGGATGCCAGCGGAGTGGACGGCTCGGCGCAACGACTCGATCGTCTCACGCAGCAATGGCCGGATTGCGTCTTCGAATTCGACGCGAGTGATCCGGACGACGCTCGATATCCCGGGGAGTGCGACGCGGATGCTCGTCTCAACATCGGCAGAGAGCGCCTCCTTCGCAGCGGCACACTCCTCTCGCAACGAGGACAGTGCGGACAACACGGCATCGTCGTTCTGGTCAAGCTGAGAGAACTCCTCGGCAACGTTCTGTCGAACATGTTCGAACACTGCCGCGTCGAAGTCGATTCCGCCGAGTCGCTCGATCCCGCTCGGCGTACCAAGTGTCTCAAAGCCATCGGCGGTTCGACGGAGAACGGCGGCGTCGAACGTCCCTCCGCCAAGGTCATATACGGCGACCGCGGCGCCTTCGTCGATACGTTCCGTGGACGCATAGTGGAGCGCCGCAGCTTCAGGCTCGGAGATCAATGTTGCCGCAGGTTGCCCGGCGAGAACAGCAGCCTGCCGCAGGGCTTCGATCTTGAACGGACCCCAGTTGGCGGGGTGGGTCAAGGTCACCGCTTGCGGGTCATTCCCCTCGAGTTCGTGCACTTGCGTCAGAACGTCTCGCAGTACAAGCGCCATGAGTCGATCAGCCGAGAATGGGGTGCGATCCAACATGATCGGTGTTTCGTCACCGACGCGGCGTTTGAATTCCCTGGCATGGCGTCTCGGTTGCTCGATCGCCCGACGAGAGGCCGCCTCGCCGATGAGCAGTTCGTCGTCCTCGCGCAAGTAGACCGAGGACGGCATGACTGCACTCCGGTTGCCAAGCGTGATGATCTCGATCCGGCCGTCGCTGTTGGTCGCGGCTGCCGTGAATGTTGTCCCTAGATCAATTCCCAGCGCGTAATCCGACATACCAACCGATCTCGTGGCTGTTCCCAGACGATCACTGTGGCGCCACAGTCTTTCGAGAAGCTACAACAATGCACGTCGCAACTACAGCCCGCGCTTCAGATATCCACGGCTGTTGAGGCCCCGGCGCAGGGCTGGCGACGCTATCCCGGATGCCCGATGGTGGGACGGGTCACCTATCTGACCAACCGCTGAGGTTCATCAGGTGTGCTACGCCTGGTCATCCAGAAAGTCGTCGAGTGAATCTTCGAACTGTTCGGCCACGTCGATTTGTTGCTCGAATTGGTCGTCTACAGGATCGAGTTGCAGGCCCGCGATTTCGGTCGGTTCGAACGATTCCGCGCCAATGTCGGCTTCTGGCACGGCATCGAATTCGACCTGATCCAGCATTTCAGCAAGAAGTGCATCTGTGGCGACATCAATTCCGGACGTTTCCGGCGCGGTTTGGGGTGGCTCGGCCTCTCGTTCCACTTCGATGTGAACCTCGGTGTCGGTGTTTCCATCGATGAGGTGGAAGTCGAGACCAAGGCCCTTCTCGCCCGATGTCGCCAGAGCGTCCTCGACCTTGTCCGTCAAGAACTCGTCTGAGTCGATCTCGTCGTGGAGTGCCGCGCCCGTCTTCTCGCCGATGTCTGCAAACCCTTCGTGACGCTCGGCAAGGTTCGTGAATTCTGACGCCAACAGGTCGTAGTCGGCTGCCTCCTCCTCGCTGTGTTGAATGCTCGCTTGCTTCGCTTCGATCCGTTCCCCGAGCCTGGACGCCTGGCCGCTCCATTGGAATTGACGCTGCAGGAGTCCCGTGACGTGTTCGAGCGCCGCGTCCGCCCCGACAGCGTCGCCGACTTCGCGTAGCCGTTCCAATTGCGCACTCTCTTGCTCTACCTCGTCGGAGAGGCGTTTCTCGAGAGCTTCGGCCTCGGTCTTGCGAACCGTGAGCCGTTCGATCAGCGCTCGATCGACCTCAACACCGGCGCGTTCTGTCGTGGCTCGCCCTACAGCTTCGGCTGCCATCTGGGTGTATGAGTCTGCGAGGTCTTCGTCGACCTCCGCCTGGCCGAGGACCCTACCGGCGAACTGCTCCCTCTGATGAGCTGATTCGTTGCGTTCGGCCAGCCACTGGCGCAACCGATCGCGCGAGACCGGACCGGACAGTGTGCCGGGAAGCGTGTAGGAGATGCGGTCGTCCTCGGAGCCCTTGATATTCATCTCGGGCAGGGATGCGGTGACGGTCTCGGTAGCTGCCGCCCGCAACGTCTGGGCTTCGTCAGACAACGACTTTGCCTCCGCTTCGATGCCGGCGAACGCCTCGTCGAACTGATTGAGATCCTCTGTGAAATTTTGTACGGCTTCGTTCGCCTCATCCAAGTCGTTCTGGAGTTGGGCCTGTTCCTCGTCGAGCCGCGCCAACTCTTCGTCGCTTGCAGACTGTCGTCGGGCTGAGATGTCGAGCATCGCGCTCTCTTTGGCTTCTGCGGTTCGCTGTGAGTCCTCGAGCTTGTCCTCGATCGTCAGCCGATGTTCAGCGGTCTCTTTCAGATCAGCTCTCGCCTTTTCGGCCGCTTGGCTCTTGTCGAGGGCTTGCTTGCGGAGGTCGAGCGCTTTCTCGGCCCAGTCGTCGCCGACTGGTCCGGGCTCGATCTCTGGGTCACCAATGTCCACATGAGCTGGCTCGGCTTCGGCTACGGGCGGCGACTCGGTGACTGCCTCCGTCTCCTCGATCGTTCCTGTGATTTCCGGTATCGAGCCGCCATGAGTGAATCGTCCGCCGTGTTCGACGATGCGCACACCGCCGGTTGTCGCTTCCAGGACTCTGCCATCTCCGAGACTGATCGCGACGTGTGATCCTGAGGGCCTCCGTTCCCATGTACTTGGATCTTCCGGAACATCGTCGGGGAAGCGGAAGACGAGCGCGCCCGGCGTATCGAGTGCTGCCGCGACATCGACTGCGGCTCCCTCGGCGTGCAACTGCTGGTATTGATGCCAGGACCCGTCGCGAACCGTCACGCCTGCTCGGCCCGCGGCCCACTTCACTAACTCTGATGCGTCGAAGGCATCCGGGTCGTCATCGCGGATGGATGCCTCGGCCCCCATCTTGAATCGATCACCGACCTGTGCCTTGGCCTCGGTGAGAAACGCATTGAGCACGTCGGGATCTTCCCCACCCTGAGATCCTGCGTCGGACTCGCTCGAGCTGTTGGTCATGGTTGCCCCCGGCTTGGTATCGCTGGATCCCTAAGCGTAGTGATGTCGCTCAGGCCGTGCCCTGCGG
Source organism: uncultured Acidimicrobiales bacterium (assembly GCA_905479685.1). GTDB lineage: Bacteria > Actinomycetota > Acidimicrobiia > Acidimicrobiales > SHLQ01 > SHLQ01. The sequence continues at coordinate 4,058 of CAJQNJ010000199.1, read as the reverse complement.
GGAAAAGATGACGGGAAGCAGCGCGTCCGGGTCGAATCCGAGCGGGTGGTTGCTCGCTCGATTGCCGATGCGATGTTCGCAACTGCGGGGTGCTCGTACACAGCGAAATGCTCGTGGCCGCAGCCACGAAAGGCACCCGTCGTTTGTTCTTTCGCCCATTATTCACCGTCGAGGTCGTCGCCATCGACCAGAAGAGAATCGACTGCAGCGTCGATGGTCTCGATGGTCTCGAAGGTCTCGGTGGGCTCGTCGCTCAACGCGGTTGGCTCCTCGACGACCACCTCTGGCGCAGGAGCGTCCTCACCGAGATTTGCAAGCGCCTCGTCGACGCGTTCTATGAAGGGATCGGTGGTCGCCGTCTCCGCCTCGATCAACTCGTCGTTCGTCTCCGGCCCCTCTGGCTCAGAAGACAAGGCTTCTTGCCGTTCCATGAGAATGCCCTCGACCTTTCCCATGTGCACGAACAGGTCTCCCTCTTCGGTGCCATCCGACTCGAGACCTAAGCCGAGCATGTTGGCTGGCATCTCATCAGCCACCAACGGGTCCGTTCCGAGCCGAATCTCGGTGAGGTCGGGCATCTTGTCACCATCAGTATCCCGATTCGTTGGGTCGGTGCCGAGCCTTGCCTCGGCGACGTCGGTGAGGCCGTCCCTATCCGAATCGGTGTCATATGCCCTGGCCGCAAAGACGGCGCCCACTTCGTCCATGTCGTTGGCGATCCCATCATTGTCGTCATCCGCGGTTTGCGAATGCATAGGCGAGGCAGGGATATCAAAATCGTCTTCGGTCAGCTCCTCGAGCTCGGCAACGGTCATGTCGTCGATCTCGGCATCGGTCAGATCCGCGAGATCGACCGAGGGTGCAGGCGAGACCGGCCGCCCCGGGCCCGAGGGCGGGCGCGAGGGGTCCGTTTCAAATACGTTCACTTCGGCGAAGTCGTCAACGCCGTCTCCGTCGGTGTCCTTTAGGTTCGGATCGGTACCGAGATCAAGCTCTTGAAAGTCGGTCAAGCCGTCTCTGTCGCTGTCATGAGAACCTGGATCCGACCCAAGCTCCACCTCATAGCGATCGGACAGGTGGTCGCCGTCGGTGTCTGGATTGTCCTCCCAGGCGGCGGGATCGGTTCCGATACGGATTTCAGTGGCGGTAGGCACCCCGTCGCCATCGGGGTCTGCCTTGCCAACCTCCTCGAACGCGTCGCCTAGGCGCCCAGCTATCCCACCGGTCATGTCATCGACACCGCCGGCGATCGTACCCAGCGGGTCTTTGAAGAAGCCGGGGTCGTCTGACGCAGGACCCGATGGCGCGATGTTGGGGTCGGTTCCGGGTTGGATCTCGGTTGGGTTTGGGTCCAGTTGGGAGAGGAGGTCCCGGGCTATCCCTCCGGTCATCTCGTCGGCAGTGTTCACCATCGAGCTCAAGGGATCCTCGAAGAAGCTGGGAGGATCTGAGTTCGGACGATCAGCGACCAGTGGATCGCTATTGGTCAGGTGTTCTATGCCGTCGTCCCATGTGTCGCCATCGGTGTCGCTTTTGCCTGGATCGGTGCCGAGCCTGATTTCTTCAGCGGTGGTCAGCCCATCTCCGTCGGGGTCAGAGTCAGCCACGTGCTGCATCGCCGATGTGGCCGCCTCGGAAACGGACTCCGCAGCATCGGCCAAGGCATCAAAGGAATCGCCGAAGAAGCCCCCACTTTCCTTGGCATCAGTCTCTTCGACCGGATCCGGTTCGGGGTCCGGTGCTGCCTCATCGGCGCCTCCGAACAATCGATCCCATAAACTCCGCGATCCGCTACCGCTATCCTCGTTCTCGCTGGCCATGTAATCGTCCTTTCCAGTCAGATGTTTACGTCAGATCACGGGGTGTCGATGCTCGAGTCGAGGTCCTCATCAGTGCCGCCAAGAGATCGTCGGACGACTCCGCCCAGACCGAATACGCTTGCCATGTCACGGAGCGCGCAGGTGACCCCACCCTCGTCGCTGCTGGTCTCGGTACCGGCCATTGGAGCCACCTCTTCCTTGCCTTCCTTGCCTTCCTTGCCGACGAGAATACGGGAGCCCGGTCTCACCGTCATCAGGAAGATTCCCAGTTCAGCTTCAACGCGCGTTTCCGGGGATCGCCACCATGAATGTCCACGCAAGAGTGGACACCGCAACCATGATCACGACGCCATAGCTATATGCGAGACCTTCGCCGTCACCACCGGAGCCCACTACGGCAATGGCAGATCCACGGATCGCCGATGGCGCCAACCTCACCGTTGGGTGGGAGAAGGAGTGCGTGTTGCATTCGAGGACCATACGGATCCAGCGACAGACCATGTCGGATCGGGGTCTAATCGGAGCGGGCGGTTGCTCGCTCGATTGCCGCTGCGATGTTCGTTACTGCCGGCTGCTCGTACACAGCGAAATGCTCGTGGCCGACTCGTTCGGTCCAGAATGGACCGTCCCACCATCGACTCCAGCCGAGGGCCACATCGTCGAGTCTGTTTCTGCTGTCATCACACCAGAGAATGCCCCCCGAAACGTTGTAGCGACGAGGCACATACTTGAACCATGAGACCCAGATCGCGCGTTTGAGCGGTGGGATGTCGTCGGGTGAGACCCCTTGATTCCGCTTGCGGTCCCATGTTCCTTTGATCCGGCTTCGGACGTAGCGCCAGCGTGTGCCGGAGCGCTTTTCCAAGGCCTCGGAAAGTACACGTGCGGCCGCATGAGTCTTCGATACAGCCTTTGGACGGTCATTGGAGAGTTGCGGGTTGCGAGAGTCGATGAGGATCACATCGATCTGTCCTCCTCCGGCAGAGCTTCGTTCGTGATGAGCCTGGGCGACCTCGAGTGCCACAACGCCACCAAAGCTCCATCCGAGATACACGACGTCATCGCCGAGGTCGAGTGCTGACAGACGTGATTGCACGTGGGCGACCCATTCGCCCACCGTTCTTGGATAATCGTGGGGGTCATCGGCGACGGGTGGCGTCACGACGTAGACGGGTTGGTCACTCGGAAGCTGAGCCATTAGGGCTGGTAGGCCAATGGCCTCCTCGTCCCAGGTGAGCACGTGGACGACCGGACGAAGTCGTCCGGTCGGGTTGGCTTCGAGCACATCAGTCGATGCGAAGTCCGGTGGACTCGACGAGCTGAGAGGAAAGGGTTCGACACGAACCTTGGCACTAGCCATGCGATGCCGGTCGGCCGTGCGCTCCGATGCATGAGGAATGCACTATCTGGCTCGGCGATCGAACTGGCGCGTCAGGTGTTGATCCTGCTGGGTCGAGAGTGTTGACTGAGTGAGCCCAACAACGAGGAGCTCGAGCGATGGCTGCATATTGGATTGCCCAGGTGGATATCACTGATGCGGACGCGTACGGAAAGTACGCGGAGCTCGGCAGCGGTGTGGTCGAGTCGTATGGGGGCGAGTTTCTTGCTCGCGGTACGAGGACGGTCTTCTTGGAGGGCAGGGAGCGCGCTCGGAATGTTGTCATCGAGTTTCCCAGCCTCGAGGACGCAGAGCGTTGCTACGCATCTGATGAATATCAGTCGGCCCTGGCGCTTGCTGGCGGCGCCTTTGTGCGTGATCTTTGCATCATCGACGGGGCATGATCTCGCCTCGTTGAAGTCCATCGCATCGCTTGCGGTGGTCCGGCTCGTGGAGCACGGATCAGCCCGGAGCTGAGGTGACCAGGTTGTCGCTGGTGAGCTCAGTTTCGCCTGTCCACCGGTAGGCGACGAGTGGGCCACCTGTGACCGCGCTGAAGTCGAGGCATGCCGCTTTGGTGTCGATGATCTCGAGGGTCTCGTTGTTGGGTCCGGCCGTGTACCAGTAGTGGCCGAAGAAGACGGGGCTCCGGTTGGGGTCGGTGGGGGTGATGCCGCTCAGCCAGTCGGGGAGTGGTGTGTCGGGGAGGTGCTCGGCTCGTTTTTCGTTGGGGTCGAAGATGGTCCAGTCGTCGGCGAGGCGAATGCCCGATCGCAGGGTGGTGGCGTGCGGGTCCCACCATTGGACCCGGCCGAAGTAGCGAGGGTGGCCGCCGTTGTCTTCGTAGAAGAATCCGCCGA
>CAJQNJ010000198.1 GCA_905479685.1 uncultured Acidimicrobiales bacterium | reverse complement strand
CCCCACTACGTCTTCACACTTCCGGTGGAGATCCGCCCACAGCCGACATCGTCGCTCCGCACGCTTCGCTCCCCCACTGAGGTCCATCTCACACCTGTATCCGTGTTCAACGTGAGCGAGCCGCCGGTATTCCGGCGACGTTCACTAGTCCTCGTCGCCGGCCACGGCACCGGCACGAATCGCCTCGACGACTGTCTCGTCGGCCAGAGTCGTCGTATCGCCGAGTACCTTTCCCTCAGCGACATCTCGGAGCAACCGTCGCATGATCTTCCCGCTGCGAGTCTTCGGAAGATCCGGGACGAGGAAGACATCGCGCGGTCGGGCGATCGGGCCCAACTTCTTCGCAACATGTGCACGAAGTTCAGCTCGAAGTTCGTCGCTCGCCTCGTATCCGCCAACAAGGATCGCGTAACCGACGATGGCCTGTCCCGTGGTCTCATCGGCCGCTCCGACAACTGCAGCTTCAGCGACAGCCGGATGATCCACCAGCGCCGACTCGATTTCCGACGTCGAAATGCGATGTCCTGAAACATTCATCACATCGTCGACTCGCCCGAGCACCCAGAGGTACCCATCAGCGTCGAGACGAGCGCCGTCGCCGGCAAAGTACCGACCCGGGTATTGGCTCCAGTAGGTCTCCATGAATCGCTCAGGGTCGCCCCAGATACCACGAAGCATCCCTGGCCACGGCTTAGTGATCGTCAAGTACCCACCACCCTCGGTCACAGGCGTTCCCGACTGATCAACGACCTCCATGAACACACCCGGTATCGGTTGAGTCCCCGAGCCAGGTTTGGTCGTCGTCACACCGGGCAACGGCGAGATCATGTGGCCTCCGGTCTCGGTCTGCCACCAGGTGTCGACGATTGGAGCTGACTCGTGCCCGATGTGCTCGTGGTACCACATCCATGCCTCGGGATTGATCGGCTCGCCAACTGTTCCAAGGACACGAAGCGTCGACAGATCGAAACCGTCGAGCTCCTGCACGCCCCACTTCATGAAGGTCCGGATGGCAGTTGGGGCGGTGTAGAACTGTGTGACCCCGTACCGATCGATGATGTCCCACAGACGATTCTTCGACCAGTTCGCGCGGTCGTCGCTCGAGCGGTCCTCTTCTCGAGGAGTGTCCGGGGTGCCTTCGTACATCACCGACGTCATACCATTGGCCAGCGGCCCGTAGACGATGTAGCTGTGGCCGGTGACCCAGCCGATGTCAGCAGCGCACCAATACACGTCGGTCTCGGGGTGAATGTCGAAGACATATTTGTGGGTGAACGCGACATGGGTGAGGTAGCCAGCTGTCGTGTGCATGATGCCCTTGGGCTTTGCGGTGGTACCAGAGGTGTAGAGCAGGAACAACAACTGCTCGGCGTCCATGGGTTCGGCCGGGCAATCATCGGAGGCCTCCGCCATGAGCTCATGCCACCAGTGATCGCGACCATCGACCATGTCCACGTCGATATTGCAGCGATTCACAACGACAACGTTCTCAACCGTGGGAGCGCCGTCAGCCAGAGCGACATCTACGTTGACCTTGAGCGCCGACGGTGCTCCCCGCCGGTAACCGGCGTCGGCTGTGATGACCAGTCGCGCATCGGCATCCTCGCAACGATCCTTGATCGCATCAGGGCTGAAGCCGCCAAAGATGACGGAGTGGGCGACCCCGATCCGACTGCACGCGAGCATCGCAATCGGAAGCTCCAGGATCATGGGCATGTAGATCGCCACACGATCGCCCTTCTCCAAGCCCAGACCCTTGAGGACATTCGCGAAGGTCTTGACCTCCGTGAGGAGTTCGGCGTAGGTGACGGTGCGGGTGTCACCCGGCTCGCCTTCCCAGTGGTAGGCAACCTTGTCACCGTGCCCGGCGGCGACATGGCGATCGAGGCAGTTCTCACTCATGTTCAGCTGTCCGTCGCTGAACCACTTGGCGAACGGCAGATCCCACTCGAGGACCGAGGAGAAGTCCTTCCTCCAGGTAACCAACTCACGCGCCTGACGAGCCCAGAAGGCCTCAAGGTCTGCATCAGCCTCTTCGTACAGGGAGGAGTCCGACGTGAGCGCAGTCGCTCGGAAGTCTTCCGACGGTGGAAATCGCCGATCTTCGACCTCGTACACTTCGATCGTTGGCTCAGACATCGCAATCTCCCCGGTAGTTCGACAACACTCCGGAGACTAGTTTCGTGTGCCTCGCCGGTCGACACGAGGTCGAGAAGCGCCGCGCAGGACCCTCCATCCCCTCGTGAACGATAGAGATCTCACTCGTCGTATGGTTACGACGAGACTCGTGGGGCAGCGAGGTAAGCGTTCACGCGATTTTGGATGAACGTCCGATCGAGATGTGTCGCCTCGACCATGGTGTCGATGTCTTCCTCGCGAAAGTATTCGGGTTGGTCGTGGCGAACCAATGAGATGAGCTCGAGGTACGCCTCAACCAATTGTTCACTCGTTCTGCTTGGAGCTAATCCGACCGAATACTGCCCGATCGAGAGATCGGTCAGTCCCACCTCGAGCGGTGTGCGGATAGGAGTGGTCATATCCAGATAGTAACGACGGAACCATTCCTACGCTTGAGAAAATGTTCACAAGAAATCGAACGAGCCGACCGTCCACTCCGCAACAGTGAAGCCTCCAAGTCCCTCGGCTTCAGTCAGCGCCTCGGCCTCCCGAACTCGGCTCCGTCCCTTCAGTGCCTCGAGTGAACCAGTCGACGCGCCCTGTTCCCACAAGACCCGGCCCTCAGCAACAAGTCGGCTGAGGCCATGGAGTTCGAGCCATGACGCTTGCGACATGATTCGAGTGGCCCGAACCACGCTTCGCTCCAACTGCTCGAGATCCACGTCCACCGTGATGTCCTTCGTCCCGAGGTCGACAAGTGGATCTCCAGCGCGTCCATGTGATGCGTATGTACGAACCTCGACCAGCGCACTCGACGTGCGGGCGTAGTCGATCATGAGTACTCGTCCGGCAACCACGGCGCCCAACATGTCGCGGAGCCACGACGCGGCGGCCCTCTGAAGAACTGCGGCCTCGAGTTCGACGTCGAACGGGTCGTCTTCAGGTGAAGACGAACTCGCAAGTGCTTTCAACGCGTTGTCATCATCGACCGACACTTCGAGAAATCGGAGATCTCCGTTGACTCTCACGACTGGGGTGAACGGCAAGTTGTCGAGCAGCTCGTTTGCGATGACTACACCGACGATGCCATCGCCGATCAGCTCAGGGGACAGGAACTCGACCGAAATCACCCCGCTCGGATGGCGCGCTCGTTGACCCGATGAACGTTCGACGGCGATGTAGCGCATCGATGGCGCACATCGTGGCGCGGCCGCTGCTATCGACCGGGCCAACGTTCCGGGCCCAGCTCCAAAGTCGACGACGGTGAACACTCCGGGCTGTCCCAGCCGCTCCCATTCGGTGTCGAGCGCGTTGGCAACTACATGGCCGAACAGCGGGCCGATCTCGGGACTGGTGATGAAGTCGCCGCGGCGTCCGGCCGAACCGCCGGTCGAGTAGAAACCATATTGGCGATGGTAGAGGGCGGCCTCCACGACATCGGCGTAGGGAACCGGCCCCTCCGATCGAATCCGAGAACGGATGAGTTGGTCGAGCGGTGTCAGCTCGATGCTCAGCCGCCTGCTCCGAGCAGAGTCACATCGGCCACGCCATCAACGAGCGGCGGCCAGACTCCGAACGCAACGGTGGCAATCGCTGTGAGCGCCATCGCTGCGACCAATGAGGCTGGTACACGAATCGGCGAAACATCACCGTCGGGGGCCTCGTCGGCCCACATCGTCCGGAGGACACTGAGGTAGTAGTAGAGCGCGATCACAGAATTCACCGCCGCAACAACGGCGAGACTCCAACCAGCCACGGTGTCGGCCGAGGCGAGGGCCTTGAAGACTGCAAACTTCGCCCACCAACCACCTAGGGGTGGGATCCCCGCGAGTGACATCAAGAAGATCGTCATCGCAACAGTCAGACCAGGCGCATAATGAAAGAGCCCGCTGTAGCTGGAGATCTCGGCGGACTTCGTCTTGCGTGCAATCGCCATGATGACGCCGAAGACACCCAAATTCATCGCGGCGTAGATCACGAGATAGGTCACGACCGCCCGCAGCGACTCATCGGCGATCGCGACGCTGTCACCGGCGACCGCGAGCGGCGCCAAGATGTAGCCCGCCGATGCGATGCCCGAATAGGCCATCATACGAACCATGTTGGTTTGACGTAGAGCGATCAGATTGCCGACGGTCATGGACGCAGCGGCAAGAGCCCACATCAGAGGTTCGTAGACATCTGACCGCCCCCAAAAACCTACGAAGATGAGCTGCACGAGCGCAACGAATCCTGCCGCTTTCGATGCCACTGCCAAGAAACCAGTCACCGGAGTCGGGGCACCCTCGTAGGTGTCCGGTGCCCACGTGTGAAACGGAACCGCTGACACCTTGAAGGCGAAACCAGCCAGGACAAACACGATGGCGAGAGTAGAGATCGATGTCGAGTCACCCTCGTTTACGACCTCACCGATGTCGGCCAGAACCGTCGACCCAGTAACCCCATAGAGCAACGACATGCCGTACAACATGATCGCCGAGGCGAATACACCCATCAGGTAGTACTTGAGGCCCGCTTCGTTCGATCGCAGATCTCGCTTTCGCCAGGTGGCCATGAGATACGCAGGAATCGACAGCAACTCGAGAGCCACGAAGATGGTGATCAGATCGCGCGCCGACGCCATGAGGATCATTCCCAAGATCGAAGTCACCAACATGCCGTAATATTCGTTCTCCCAATAGTCGCCCTCGGCGATGTAATTGGTCGACATCAAAACGACGACGTATCCAGAAAGCAGGAACAGGGCCTTCATCACCAGGGCGAAGTTGTCGACGACGTACGCACCCCCGAACAGATACCGATCCTGACCGTCGATCGCCAGGGTGATGACCGGGACAAGGGCTGCGAGCAGACCGATGCCGGCCAACGCCGAGGTGAGCTTGCGACCACGTTCCAAGAAGATCGCATCGAGCGACGTCAAGAGAACGCCAAATCCCAAGAGCACGAGCTCGGGGGCGAACGCATGCCAGTCGATGGCTGGGCGCTCGAAGGGCACCACCTGGGCGAGTAAAGCCGCGGACATGGTCTATTCCCCGTCCACGTCTGCCAGCGCAACGTCGAGGCTGGCAAGAGCCGCCTCGATGCCATCGCGTTCGCACAGTCCGACGTCGAACTCAGACTTCTTGGCCCCGTCCAGGTCGACACTCAAACACTCGCTCAAGTTCTCCTGCACCGCTGGATCGGTGACATTGAAGATGAGGCCGGGCGCCAGGCCGAATACGAGGATCAGAATCAACATTGGAGTCCACGCGATCCACTCGTCGCGATTGGTGTCGGTGATGTGAGGATCGTCCGCAAACTCCTCTGATGGTTCACCGAATGCGGTCCGCTGGAGCAACCAGAGCAGGTAACCGGCAGCGAGGACAGTGCCGATCGCAGCGATCACCATGTACACCCTGAACAACGTGGTGGGCACGCCGTTGGCGGGGTTGTAGGACGCAAGGATGGCGGGGAACTCTCCCCAGAACCCGGCGAGGCCGGGGAGGCCGAGCGACGCCATCGTGATGAATCCAAGAATCCAACCCATACGGGGAGCCTGGACCAGCAGACCACCGAGGCGTTTGATCTCGAGGGTGTGGTAGCGCTCCTTGATCGAGCCGGCCACGAAGAAGAGCATGCCGGTGATCAAACCGTGCGCAACCATTCCGAAGATCGCCGCGTTGATGCCCCAATCGGTCAGCGTGGCGATGCCGAGCATCACGTACCCCATGTGCGCGACCGACGAGAACGCGATCAGACGTTTCATATCGGTCTGAGCGAGGCAACCGAGCGCGCCGTAGATGATGCCGATCACCGCAAGCAGCCCGATCCATGGGGCCCATGCCACCGCCGCTTCCGGGAGAATCGGGATTGCGATCCGCACGAAGCCGTAGGTGCCGAGCTTCAAGAGGACGGCAGCAAGAATGACTGAACCCTGGGTCGGTGCTTGTGTGTGAGCATCGGGCAACCAGGTGTGGAACGGAAACATCGGCACCTTGATACCGAACCCGAGCAACATGCCACCGAAGATCCACAGCTGAGCGTTCCGGCTCACACCGTTCTCCGACACGGCTTCGGAAAGTCCGACAATCGAGAAGGTGTCGCCGTCGGCGAGGAAATAGAGCGCAAGAAAGCTCACCAGCATCAGCGCAGAACCAAACAGCGTGAAGAGGAAGAACTTCAGCGACGCATACCGGCGATCCTCGCCACCCCAGACGGCAATCATGAAGAACATCGGGAGCAGTACGACTTCGAAGAACACGAAGAAGAGAACGAGATCCCGGGCGACGAACGTACCGATCATCCCCGTGTGCAGAACCAAGATGAGGATCAGGAAGGCCTTGGGGTTGTGCGGCTCCGGGAAATGATTCCAGGAGTAGATGATCACCAAGGGCGTGATCAGCATCGTCAGGAGCAGGAGAGGCAACGACATTCCATCGATACCTACAGAGAACTGCGTGTTGATGATCTCGATCCAATCATGCTCGACGCCCCACTGCATCTCGCCCGCGTTGTCATAGTCGAAGTCGAATAACAACACGACGCCGATCGCCGCGACCAGCAGCGAGGTTCCCAATGCGATCACCTTGTGTATCGCCTCGTCAGTCTTCGGGAAGGCCATCATGACCGCGACTCCGATGAGCGGCAGGAAGATCGCCGCCGAGAGTCCCCATTCTCTGAATTGTTCCATTGATATGTTTCCCTGATTCCTAAACGAAGATGATGAAGATGCCAGCGAGGATCGTGGCACCGGCGAACAAGAGCGCCGCATATTGCTGGACCTTGCCGGTCTGCATCTTGCGGAGCTCCTTTCCGCCTTGGTTGGACAAGAAACCGGAGCCGTTGACCGCTCCCTCGATAAGACCCTGATCGATCTTGTCGTAGATGAATTCGCCCGACTTCACAGCGGTCTCGCCCGTTGTGTCGACCGCCTTGTCGAGTACGTTCTGGTTGAACCAGTACGCACCCTTGGCGATGGGGCCCTTGACCGCTGCGACGATGACATCGTTGTAGAGATGATCGAGGTAGTACTTGTTGACGAGAAACGCGTGGCCAGTGGCAGCGAGCGAGTTGGTCGTCGTCAGCCCGTTCGGGAGCTCGGTCAGGCTTTCGCCGGTTTCTTTGGCCAGGCCATCGACCTTGACGAAGTAATACCAATAGGCCACGGCGGGTCCGAGGAGCCCAACGACGCTCGCAACGATCGCAAGCCACCAACTCGGCACTGCGTGGCTGATCGCAGGGAAGTACGCGGCGGACGGCTCGATGAAGTGACCAAAACGTTCCTGCCATGCGGTCGGAGAACTTGCGCTTCCCCCGAGGAATCCAGGAGGCAGGTTCAACAGTCCCCCGAAAAGTGCAACCACGCTGAGGATGATGAGCGGAACCGTGATGCGAGGGCCCGACTCGTGCGGATGGCCATGCCCACGGAACTCACCAAAGAAGGTGAGATAGATGGCACGGGTCATGTAGGCGCCGGTCAGGGCTGCGCCGATCAGCCCCATGATGAGCATGAGGTGATAGCTGCCGTTGGCCTTGTCGGCACCGACGCCGAGACCACCTGTCCCGACGAGGATTTCGTCCTTGGACCAGAACCCTGCCGTCGGGAACACACCGGCAAGGGCAACCGAACAGACAATGAAGGTCTTGAACGTCGTCGGCATGAACTTGCGCATGCCTCCCATGTCCTTCTTCATGTCGAAGCTGTGCACAGAGTGGGCGACCGATCCGGAGCCGAGGAAGAGACCGGCCTTGAAGAAGGCGTGCGTGAAGAGATGGAAGAGCGCGGCTGTCCATGCACCGACACCGAGGGCCAGCACCATGTACCCGAGTTGACTGACGGTCGAGTACGCCAGCACCTTCTTGATGTCGTTCTGTACGAACGCAAGCAGGCCACCGAACACCACGGTCACGCTGCCGATGACGGCGAGGCCATTGATGCTCGAGCCCGGGATCGAGTAACCCTCGTAGAACACGGGGTACAGACGCGCAACCATGAACACGCCAGCGACGACCATCGTTGCGGCGTGGATCAAGGCGGACACTGGCGTTGGGCCAGCCATCGCATCGGGGAGCCAGGTGTGAAGAATGAACTGGCCGGACTTGCTCATGACTGCCGCAGTGAGCGAGATCGCAGCCCAGGTGAGCGCCGTTTGGCTGATCTCACCAGCGACCGCCATTTCATTGATGGTCACGATATCGAAGGTGCCACCCGCCGAGAAGAACAGAATCGTCATACCGACAAGGAGGCCGATGTCGCCGACTCGGTTGGTGAGAAACGCCTTCAGCGCAGCATCAGAATTGGCCTTCTCTTCCCACCAGTGCCCGATCAAGGCGAATGAGCAGACGCCAACGAGTTCCCACGCCATGATCATCTGCAGCGTGCTTCGCGAAAGCACGAAGAAGAGCATCGAGGCGCTGAACAACGAAAGGAAGGCAAAGAAATGGGTGTACCGACGATCGCCAGCCACGTAGTCGGTGCTGTAGACGTGCACGAGCAATGAGATCAGCGTGACCACGAACAGCATCAGCACCGCTGGCCCGTCGAGGAGGGTGCCGACGGCAAAGGACACTCCGCCGTTCACCAGCCACTCACGGCCCTTCAGAACCGCGACGGCAGGATGTGACTCCTCGCCCTCCGCGGCCTCGGTGGCTGCGGTGAGCTCGACCTCTTCGGCTGCCACGATCACATCGTTGGGCTCGCCCGACACGTTCTCTGTCACTGCGACAGAAAACACCGCCGCGTCTTCGGAGTGTTCCTCGTCAGCATGATCTTCGCCATGCGTATCGACGACGCCGTGGAGGGCACTCTGCGCCTCACCATCGAAGTTGTCACGGTGGTCGAGCCACGCAACGTTGGCAAATACGGCGAGCAAAAACGCGGCGCCGATTGCGGCAATACCAAGCTCCGAACCCCCCTTGGGCATCCGCTTGCCGAAGAACAAGATCCCGAGAAACGACAGCGCCGGCAGTGCAGGGATGATCCAGACATTCTCGAGGATCCAACTTGCATCGGTGGTGAAAGACACCTCCGGAACTGCTTCGACTGCAAGGAACACGAACGACATTCGCATCAGCCCTTCAGCATGTCGACTTCAGAGAAGTCGATGCTCTTGCGATTGCGGTACATGAGAAGCACCATGGCCAGACCAACGCCCACTTCGGCCGCGGCAACAGCGATGACGAAGACAGCGAACACATCACCCATCACATTGTCCTGAAAGGCGCCGAAGGCCACGAGATTGATATTGACCGCGTTGAGGATCAGCTCGACGGACATGAGAACGAGGACACCGTTGCGTCGGGTGAGCACGCCATACACGCCAATGCAGAACAGCGCCGCGGCAAGCAGAAGGAATTGGTTGAGCATCATGGCAGCGTGTACCTACTCTTTCCGGGCCACGACGACGGCGCCAATGAGCGCTGCGAGAAGCAGCACCGACACGGCCTCGAATGGGACGATGTACTGGCCGAAGATGGCGTCAGAGATCTGTTTCGTATTGCCGAACACCTCAGCGCCAGGGACACGGCGTTGAACCTCGGGTTCGAGCGAGTCGAACTCAGCCTGCGAAATCGTGATCGTGTCGAGGTCGCCACT
>CAJQNJ010000197.1 GCA_905479685.1 uncultured Acidimicrobiales bacterium | reverse complement strand
ACGCCATGCTCGATCTCGTCGGGTAGGCGACTGACCGCCTCGACCACGTCGCTCTCCACACCGCTGAGCGTTTCCTTGGCGACGGTGGCGAGCAAGAGTCCAATGACGAGAAATCCAAGGCCGACGAGCACGCGGAGGATGTCACCTGGAGAGAACCTTCTCCGAATCGGTGGCGGCGCCGGGAGGAGCGGTTCATTCATGGCTTGACCTCGCGACATTCCGCTGCCTCACTTCTGCTCTGAGTTCGTCATCGTCCATTCCATGAACGTCGCCAATTCTGACGGGCGACGCGTCGTCGAGCCCGAGAGATCGTCATGATAGCGCCGCTTCCGAGTCGCTCCGAAGCCCGCCAGGTCATCGCGGGTTTCACCTCTGATGCAGTCGCAACGCAGGAGCGTAGTGGGACGGATCACGATCCCGTAGCTCCGGTCAGGTCGGCCCGCGATTCGCTCCAATCGAAACTTCTCATGACTCATCGGAGCGGACACTTTGCATCAGGCGAACTCCCGAACATCGTCTTCATCTTGGTCGACAACACCGGTTGGGGAGACTTTGGTGTGTATGGCCGACGCACCGCCACTCCGCACATCGATTCGCTGGCCACTGACGGGGTCCATTTCGATAACTACACCGTCGAGAGCCAGCGCACGCCGACGCGTGTTCGCAAGTCTCATCGGCCGTACCGATCTCGTCCCCACCGATCGTCCAATCGACGGCATCGACACGTCGAAGTTCTTGCTCGGAGATGATGACGGAACCGGGCGGACCACCGTTCTGTTCTACGGCCCGACGGTGAACTCACGTCAGCCAAGTGGCGCGACATCAAGGTTGTCTTTCGCTACTCCCTCGGTATTGACCAACCAATCGTCACCTCGCAACTACCGATGGTGTACGACTTGAAGTTCGATCTGGGCGAGGAAGTGAACCTGCTGGCATACAAGCTCGATATGGGTTGCATGTACGCGCCAGCGCTTCACCACATCGCAGATTTCCAGCAAAGCATCGCGGAATTCCCAAACATCGCACCAGGCGCCGACTTCAACGGCCATGACAACTAGTACGGCCAAGCCAGAGCGACAGGAGAGCGCGTGCCGCGTGCTCGAACAAGGTTGACCGATCCGACTGCGGGGCGCATGCTCAACTGAGGACTCTGGCGCCGGAGACTCTTGCTTCACTGTTCGCTTGAGGATCAGACTCAATGCGCGTTGTAGCTGTTCTATTACTCGGGACCGTGGTCTTCTTCGCCTGCGGTGGATCCGATGAGACGGAATCCTCGCGGGCAGCGACGACTGCGGGCGCCGTCTCAACTACTACGGCGATCGTCTCGACTAATACGGAGGCGGCCTCGACGACCCCTGCACCCACGACCACTACCGAGCTGGTCGCCACGACAACAACGATTTCTGTCGAGCGTCTCGCAGCAGCAGCAGCGGTAGGAGACATGGTGGCCGGTGAAGAACTCTTCAACGAGCCACTCGATGGAATCACCCATTCGTTGTCGTGTTCGTCGTGCCATACGGTCGACGATCAGCCAGCTAGGAACCCGACGTTCATTGGAATCAGCGCGGCGGCCGCAGACCGAATCAGCGGGATGTCGGACGTGGACTACCTGCGCGAGTCGATCGTGGATCCTTACGCGTTCAAGGCGGAAGGCGAATGGCTCTCGGCGGCGATGCCATATACGTACGCGGACTTACTCTCCGAAGACCAGATCGACGACGTGATCGCGTACCTGCTCACTCGGTAACGAAAGGCAGCACCCCCAACCATCGAAGATTGGAACCGCTTCGAGAAGTGGCTGAACTCTGCATCGGGACTCCTCGATCTCTCCAGATCTGCAACAAGATCAACGTCCCGTCACGCAAATCATCGGCCATTGACGGAAGAAGGTACATCCCTCACTTGAAAGGTACATCCCTCAGTTGAAGGGAACCCCTCGACATCGCTGGCCCCAGACGACCGACGAGCGGACTCTGACCTCACTCAGTCGAACCGTATTCCCACCGTTCCCCAGCCGATGGATCGGGACCATGACGAAACCCGACACCTCTACGAACTCTCCGACACACAGCTTGCCGCCATCGACGCACTCGTTTCTAGCTCGGGCGAGCAACCTTCGTCGTGGCGCAACGGATGGGACTGGGGTCGGTCGAGGATGCAATCGAACTGTCCCGCTCAAACCATCCAGTGGCAGGCTTCGATAGCCCACGTCGTGAGCCTCACCAGAGATCGGGTCGGTCGAGGGAAACCGCCCATGACCTCGCCTGTTCCGAGCCGGCAACCCATGGAGGTCGAGCGTGTGCGAAGGCCTCGACCGATGTCCGAACCTCTGGCGAGAACCGACCGACGTCGTTCGAAACATCCCGATCGGTTCCGACGATCCACGCGAGCGAGGGCGACCACTCGACGATCGCCACATCGCGCTGCGGTGCCGTCGGTCTCCGCGTTGCGATATGAACGCCATTGGAGTCGAACAGGAAACTGTCGCCCGCCTTGCCGGTCAACGCCACCTCTTGGACCCCACCGAGACGGCGCCGGCAGTACCCGAGCGTGACCCGATTGGTTCGGAATCTCGTGAGCGAATGTTTGATCGCATGCGATCCGACGACGAACCGCATCGGCTGATCCTCGGGCCCGATGTCGCTCAACAGGACATACAGCTTCAGACGTCGGTCCCACATGTCGTGGTGCCAGCGGAACTGATGATCGTAGGACGAGGCGCTCGGGAGATATCTCATGGCCATGACGCGTTGGAGGTGTGCCTGGCGGCCGAGATAGGCACTCGCGAGCTCGACCAACGCCGGTTCACTCAGGACTTCCAGCATCTGGGGTGCGTAGGCGAGAAAGTCGTTACAGGTGTAACCGTCCTGTGGCATTCGATAGTTGCGATCGAGATAGGCCGGAGCGCGCGTCACCATGTCGCGGTCGGCCTCCTCGACAAAGGAGTCAACTCCGAGGCGAAGGCGGGAAACCTGTTCTTCGGTGATTCGCCTCCACGGCGCCCACCCGTCGCGCTCGATCTGCGCGCGCGTCGCCTCGACGTGCCGATCGAGTCGGATGTCCAGATCCCGGCGCCGATGCCGTTCCTGACGGACCTCGTGAGCCAACCACGGTGGGAGCGATCCCCAATCGACCGACGCACCGATGTCCGTGGTGGCGAGGAGTGCTGCTGCGGTTTCGATGTCGCGTCGTCGTAGCGCCTGCGTGAGCTCATCAGAACCGGGGAGACGCGACCGTGAGGCCGGCGCCAAAATCCTGTTGATGTTGTCTCTCAGCCAGATACTCGGGTCGCCATTCCAGATCGGTGCTATCCGACGTCAGATTCGGGCACGGGTAATGCTCAGGTCCACTGCGACACCCACTCGAGCAAGCGACTCGCCCGCGAGCTGATCGTGAAGTCGGCCGATGCTTCCAAGGCACGAGCACCCATCTCCGCGCGTTTCTGCGGGTTTGTCGACAACGTTCGAATCGCAGCCGCCACGTCGTCCGACCTCTGCGGATCCACGAATATCGCGAAACTCTCGTCTGCGATCTCACGCATGAACGGTCGATCGGACAGCACGAGCGGAAGCCCGACCGCCATGGCCTCGAGGACGGCATTCGAGCATCCCTCCGCCAGAGATGGAGCGAGGAAGACATCGGCTGCCTGGAGGTAGTGCCGAACCTCGTCGTGCGGTACCGCCATCGCCCGAAGCACCGCGGGGCCCTTGGGTGGCCTCGGCCCCGTTCCGATGAAGAGGCCTGCCGACCCGTGAACGGTCGCCAACGCGTCGGCGGCCACCTGCACACCCTTCGCCTCCACGTGACGAGCGACGGTGACAGTGATCATCGCATCGCCCGGCAGGTCCAATCGGGCTCGCATATCGGTGGACTCGCCGGGCCGAAACAGCGAGTGGTCGACACCGTTTCGCAGCGTCAGGATACGGTCGCTGGCGACGCCGAAGTCGTCATGCACGAGTTCGGTGAGCTCATCGGAGACCGTCACGATGCCGGTGAACAGCTCGAGCTCCTTGCGAACCACAGCGGAGGACTTCGCGGCGAACCAACGTTGTGTCTCCGATTCGCTGATCTCCACGAATGACGGACGCTGGAATTCGACGCCGAGAGCGGCGGCCGCCTCACCAGCCGGCTGAAGGAACTGCCCGAAGAACCAGTCCGGTAACGGCCTGCGAGTCACGATGGACCGGGCGGCACGTCTCCACCCGTGGTGGCTGAGCCGCCGCCTTGTGCGACGGAACGGTGCTGTCACCCCGGGAGAGAAGTAGCGGGGGTGCACTGCCCGAAGGCCAACGCCTTGCTCGAGGGGCTTGGCATCTCGGAGAACGCGCACGGGAGCGATGACCTCCACCCCAACACCCTGTCGCTGAACCTCGCTCCAGAATGTCGCGACGAACGTTCCGCTCCAGGCGGCGCTCCGGCGTGGATAGCTCGTGGTCAACACCGTTGCTCTCGTCACGAGTCACGATCTAGCCATACGAGCAGGTCGGTGTCGACCCGGGCCTCGGCATCGGCGCGAGAGAGGCGGCTGCCGCCGTCGGGGACCAGCGCCCAGATTGGCTCCATGGCCGCGGTCCCGCCGAACTCCCTCATGCTCCTGGCGAGGAGGAGGGCCTGGAGCGCGACCGGACCAGGGACTGCCATGGTTACGAATGTCACCTGCTGCACGACTCCTCCAGAGTGCCCGTCGACCCCATTCTTGCCCATTTTGGAGGGGGTGTCTCGCTCATACCCCGCCGCGACGTTCGCCGCGCTACGCTCCCGTCTCGGAGGTCCCGGAAATGCGTGTCGCGGTCATCGGCCTGGGTTACGTGGGCACCACAACGGCGGCCTGTCTGGCGGCCGACGGCCACGAGGTCGTCGGCGTCGACGTGAACCCACTCAAGGTCGCCATGATCGGCCGCGGCGAGTCACCGATCGTCGAGGACGGGATCGCCGAGCGGCTCTCCGGGGCGGTCGACGGCGGCCGGTTGCGTGCCACCGGGTCAGCTGCCGACGCGGTCGCCGGGACCGAGATTTCGCTCATCTGTGTCGGGACCCCGTCGCGTGCCGACGGCAGCCTCGATCTGGAACACCTGCTGGCCGCCACCGAGACGGTGGGCAAGGCGCTCGCCGGATCCGACCGGTATCACGTGGTCGCGGTGCGCAGCACGATGCTGCCCGGCTCCCTGGTAGAGCAGGTGATCCCCGTCCTGGAGCGGTCCAGCGGTAGGCGCGCGGGGGCCGGCTTCGGGGTGGCCGTCAATCCCGAGTTCCTGCGCGAGGGGGATGCGGTCGAGGATTTCACCAACCCCCCCTTCACGCTGATCGGGCAGTACGACGAGCGCTCGGGGGCAACCGTGGCCGGTCTCTACGGGCGGATCGAGTCGCCGTTGGTGCGGACCGAGGTGAAGGTCGCCGAGGCCGTCAAGTACGCCAGCAACATCTTCCACGCGCTCAAGATCTCGTTCGCCAACGAGATGGGAGTCCTCCTGCAGAGCCTCGGGGTCGATCCGTTCCCGGTGCTCGACATCTTCAAGATGGACACCAGCCTCAACATCAGCCCGGCCTACCTCCGCCCGGGCTTCGCCTTTGGGGGGTCGTGCCTTCCCAAGGACCTGCGGGCTGCCCTCCATGCCGCCGAGCTCAACGACCTCGACCTGCCCGTCCTGGGTGCCATCCTGCCCGGCAACGAGGCCCATCTGGCCCGCGGCGTCGAGATGATCGTGGCGGCCGGCAGGAAGAAGGTGGGAATCCTCGGGTTCTCGTTCAAGGCCGGTACCGACGATTTGCGGGAGAGCCCGCTGGTGGCCCTGGTCGAGACGCTGGCGGAGCAGGGCTTCGACCTCCGGATCTACGACAAGGACGTGTCGCTGGCGCGACTCGTGGGTGCCAACAAGGAGTACATCGAGACGGCCATCCCCAACATCGCCTCCCTCCTGTCCGACGACCTCGGTCAGGTGGTCGACCACGCTGAGGTGCTGGTCATCGGGAACGCCACACCCGAGTTCGCTGCGATCGCCGACCGGGCCGGCCCCGACACGATGGTCATCGACCTGGTCCGGATCCGCGACGACGTCGAGGGCTTCGGGCCGGGCTACCGCGGCATCTCGTGGTGACCGGATGAGGATCCTCGTCCTGGCGCCTCGCTTCCCCTACCCGCTCGACAAGGGTGACCGGCTCACCGTGTTCAACCTGGTCCGCCACTTCTCCCGGCGCCACGACGTGGCGCTGGTGACCTTCCTGGAGCCGGGCCAGGATCCCGAAGACCAGCACCATCTCGAGGATGCGGCCGATCGCATCGACACCGTGCGGCTCGACTCGCGCCGGGCCCACATCCGCGCCCTGGTCGGGATGCTGCGCGGCAGGCCGCTGCAGGTGGGCTACTACTCGTCAGCGGGCATGGCCCGCAAGGTCGCCGCGGTGATCGAGGAGTTCCGACCCGACATCGTCTATGCCCACACCATCCGGATGGCCCCCTACCTGGCAGACGACGACCGCAGACCCAAGGTGCTGGCGATGCAGATCTCGATGCGACTCAACTACGGGCGGCTCGCCCGCGTGCACAAGAACCTGCTGCGGCGCCTCGTCTACTGGGTCGAGGCCTGGTGGGCGGGACGGTATGAGCCGAGGATCGCCCGCCGTTTCGACCGCTGCCTGCTCATCTCCGAACGCGATGTGGCAGCCCTGGGGTTGCCCCGCCCCGAGAACGTCCTGATCAACCCGCACGGTGTGGACTTCGATTTCTTCGCGTCGTCGGATGCCGCCGAGGAGGACGGGAGCCTGGTGTTCACCGGGAACATGGCGTATCCGCCCAATGCCGACGCCGTGCGGTGGTTCGTGGAGGACATCCTCCCGTTGGTGAGGGATGCGGTGCCCGGGGCCCGGCTGACGGTGGTGGGGGCCGACCCGCTCCCCGCGGTGCGGGAACTGGCGGCCGCGGACGGGGTTGAGGTGACCGGCCGGGTTCCCGATCTCCGCCCCTACCTGGACCGCGCCCAGGTGGCCGTCGATCCGCTACGTGTGGGGGCCGGGTTGCAGAACAAGATCCTGGAGGGCATGTCGATGGGGGTGCCGATGGTGGTGACCGCGATCGCCAACGAGGGGATCGGCGCCGAACCGGGACGTCATCTGCTGGTGGCGGACACCCCGAGGGAGTTCGCGGACGCGGTGGCCGCCCTGCTGCGCGACCCGGGCCGGCGGGCCACGATGGGTGCCAACGCCCGCACTTTCATCGTCGAGCAGTGGTCGTGGGAGAAGCACTTCGACGATCTCGAACGCGAGATGTACTCGTTGGTCGCCGGGGGGCACGGCGAGGATAGCCACGGCGACGGTGAAACATGACTGAGTGGACGCTGGCCATCGTCACGCCGACGCTGAATGAGGCCCACAACCTTCGGGGCCTCAAGGCATCGATCGACGCGCTTCGGGACGAGGTCGACGTAGAGCTGATGACGGTGATCGTCGACACGGGGAGTGACGACGGCTCGCCCGACGTCGCGAAATCGCTCGGGTTCGACATCGTCGTCGTCAGTCCGGATTCCAACATCCCAATCGCCCGAAACATCGGAGTCCGATCGTGCGAGTCGACCCATCTCGCATTCATCGACGCCGATTGTCGGCCGCATCCGGGTTGGCTTCACGGAGCGTTCAGCGCTCTCGACGACGACGAGTTCATGGTCGGTGGTTGGCCCACGAGATGCCCATCGCCCCCGACCTGGGTCCAACGTGCGTGGCAGGCCCATTCGGACGCGCGGATCGGGTCGTACGACATCGACGAGAAAGGCAAGGTGCATACAGATGATGTTCGCCGCCTCATCACGACGGCCAACATGGTGCTGACCCGGGCGGCTTTCGACCGACTCGATGGATTCGACGAAGCGCTCGCCACCGGATCGGACACCGAGTTCGTGTATCGGGCGCACAGGGACGATGTTCTGATCGTCGGCGTACCGGCGATGTACACCGTTCACGAGGGCGAGCCTGCCACTCTTCGTGACTTCTTCCGACGCCAGCTGTGGAACGCCAACCCGCGTGCCTACCGCGGCGACGGCAAGCAGCGACATGGGCGGAACCCGGAGATGTTCACCCGAGCGTTCGGTGCAGGCATCGCTCTTGGCCTGCTCGGCACGGGAATCGAAACGAGACGCGGACGGGCCTGGCGCGCAGCGGCTGCTTGGGCCCCCTTGATCGGGGTGGTGACCGGACCCGCCATGCGAACCGCATGGCGATCGGGTCGTCTCCAGCTCACGCCAAGTCTCGCTGCTGTCTACGGCGCGTACGGGATGGCGCGTGCGCTGAGGTCTGCTGGGTACCGATCCAACTATCGCAGCTGGCGAAATCGAACTCGTTGATCTTCCATCACCGCCGTTCCGAGCGGAAGCGAAGGCCAACCGCGTCGTAGACCTCGCGGTGACGTCGGGCGACCTGCTCCCAGTCGTCGAAACTCGATCCGTGCGCCTGGGCGCCAGCACGAAGCCGTGCGAGACGTGCCGGATCGCTATCGAGAGACTCGAGGGTCTCGACGAGTTTGCCAGGACAGCTCGTGTCGACAATCAGTCCATCCCGATCATGGGCGATGAGTCCCGCAGCCGAGTCGACGTTCGCGACGACCGGACAACCCGATGTGAACGCTTCGTGCACGACGGTCGGTGCTGTCTCGATCGCCGAGGGGACGACGAGCAGGTCCGCAACCGCATAGAGGTCGAGAAGCGACTGCCGGGGCAATCCGTTCTCGAAGTCCGGGCCTCGGAAGGGGGGCTCTTCCACGACGACGACTCGGCCTCCGAGCTCGAGTCGCGCGACCTCCTCGGCGACCCGACCGCCCACGGTCGCTATGACCCACGTCCACGCCGAGGGTTCTTTAAGCGTCGCAGCCGCCGCGAGAGCGTCGTCGATTCGCTTCTCCGGTCGGTCGGCAGCGACCGTCAGCACAACCCGATCGGTCGTGACCCCGAGCCTCCTTCGCGTCTCGTCGCGATGCCGACGAGCCGCGTGCACCCGAGACCGGTCCCAACCGTGAGGGATCAGCCAGATCTGCTCCTCGTCTGCGCCGGCGGCCCGATAGGCGTCGACGACGCCAGGGCCAAAAGCGATAAGGCCATCGGCCCGACGCACGGTCGATTCGATTCGCCGCCTGATCTCGTGATCGAACTGCGGACCTCGCCCCTGTGCGACTCCAGCAATGTCGTAGATGTCGCTCCCGTGTGAACTCACGACGACGGGGACGCACAAATCGCGACGGATGACATCGATCATCGCCCACGCGAGCGGGTAGGCCGCGTGGAGGTGCCAAACCTGTGGCCGAAGGAGTCGTTGCAGAAGCGCCACGCGCCACCGAAGACCCCTCCTGATCGATGCCGCACCGCCGCTGTCGGAGCCGTCGGCCACTGCAGTAGACCATGCCCGGCGCCACATCGGCACGCATCGATACGGCAGATGTCGCGCGATCGAAACGGACGCGAGGTTCGGTACCACGGTGACATCGCAACCTGCGCGTTGATGCTCGATGGCCAAGTTGTGTATGACCATCTCGGCCCCACCGATGCGAGGCAAGTAGCCAACGGGCACGATCGCGATTCTCTTCATGACTGAAATCTCCGCTGCCACGCTGTCGATCGCCTAGTGGTAACGCGGCTCCAAACCAGTTAACACTGTAAGACGTGCGGACTCAGCGTGTTCTCAGTACGGGTGGGGGTGTTTTCGAGATCACCGCCGGATCGCGCGTTCACCAGTATGCAGAGATGTTCGTGCGCGTTGCCAGCGTTGTGCTCCTCGTCATCGTCGGGACGAACGCCACAGCAGCCCTGGATCTCTACGGAACTCCGACCTTCGAGCTGGCGCTGCTCGTAATCCTCGGCGGCGTCATCGGCCGCGGAGGAGTGCGCACGCTCGCCTCACAGTTGCCACCCAGGGCGGTCGGCGCCACGTATCTGCTCCTGGCGACCTACGGCCTGGTGAGAATCGTAGGGGGCCGCCTCAGTAGAGTAGATCTACCGACCGCTGCCTTTGCTGACTCATGGCTCAAATACATGTTGGTCGTCGCCGCTTTGATCCTCGCGACGACAGACCGTCGCCAGGCCCATCTGCTCGCCGGAACCGTGGTCGCGTCGATCGCAATTCTCGCCGGTCCTGCGCTGTTCCAGCATCTCACCGGCACATACTCCTTCGAGTGGTTCGGGCTCGCACAAGTCGACCGCGGATTCATCGAGCGGGTCGAACGACTTCAGATCGCTGGCCCGTTCGGCGACCCGAACCCCCTCGTCATGTGGCTGATCACGGCGCTACCGATCGCCGCGTCCTACACGCTTCGCACCCAACGAGCCCTGGTGCGGCGGTCGAGCTTTCTCCTGAGCGCGCTCGCCGTCGTGACGGTGATCGCCACCCAGAGCCGGCAGGGCCTCATCGCGCTCGTCGTCGTCGGTCTCCTCATCGCCCGATTCATCGGACGTCCATCGGCTCGAACAGCACTCAAACTTGGGGCCGCGATGGCGGTCGTCGTCATGGTGGTATTCGCATCGAATCCGACCCGATGGATCAGGCAGGTGGAGCGCATCGGCGAGGTGACGGCTGTGATCGGAGGCGACATCGACCCGAACACGTCGTCCGCCGGCTACGCCGGGACCTTCTGGGCCGGCCTCGACATGTTCGCAGATCACCCGGTGATCGGCGTCGGACACGGTAACTTCGCCGAGCTGTATCCCGAATACGTCACCCGCCGAGCCATCGACCAGAGCGGGAAGAGCAGGGCAGCCCACAACATGGTCGTCCATCTGCTCGCGGAGACCGGACTCGTCGGATTCACGGTCTTCTCTGCTGCCGGCATAGCCCTCGTGAGGGCGCTTTCTGGGGCCCGGACGACATTCCGACGGCTCGGCCTCGACGCCGAGGCCGACCTGGCAACTGCCCTCCTGGTCGCGTATTCGGGTTGGCTCGTCGTCGGCTTGTTCCAGGGTCTGTACCACTCCGAGCAGTTCATTGCTCTCGCCGGGCTCGGTCTGGGTCTCGCGGTACTCGCGTCCAGGGAAGAGACGCAGGCTCGCGAGCGGCAGGAGGCGTCGACGGCCCCATGAGCGCCGGGGCAGATCCGTGCGACTCATGGCAGCCCCGTCGATACGTGCAAACATAGATCGTTGTGCGACTCAATCACGATGACGATGTGGGCGACCCGACGGTGGCAGCGGTAGTCATCGTCCGCAATGGATCCAAACGACTGCTTCGCGCCATCGAGAGCATCCGACGACAGACGCATCCGGTTGACCAGCTCGTCATCGCCGTCGATCCATCGACCGACGACACCCTTGCGATCGCCCGCCGAGTCGGCGGTGCCGAGGTGCTGGAGCCATCGCACGAGTCGGGAATCGCCAATGCCCGGAATCGCAGTATCGCGGCATGCCAGACCCGGTGGGTTGCCTTCCTCGACCACGACGACATCTGGCGCTCTGACAAGATCGAGCGTCAGCTCACGCTCGCTGAGGGGTCGGGAGCCATGGTGTGCACGGGGTTGATTGCACTGTTCGCCGAATCTGCAGAGGCCGTCTCTCCCCAACTTCGCGATCGGCTCGACCTCCCGCCGCGGCTCGGCCTGACGCCCAGCGCCATCATGGTTCGGAGGTCGCTCTTCGACCAGATCGGCGGGTTCGACCCGTCGATGGAGATCGGGTGCGATTCGGACTGGATCGCTCGCGCCGACCGGGCGCGCTGGGCGACCGTCGACGATGTGGTCGTCGACAAGGAACTCCATGAGTTCAACATCTCCACGGACACCGCGAGGAATGGGAGAGAGATGTTGCGTTTGGTGCGGCGGCATCTCGAGCGCCAGCGAAACCGAGGGGGCTGATCGTCCGATGGCCAAGCAGCCAACTCCCGGCGCCGCGGTGAGCGTCATCATCCCGGTGTACAACCGGGTGGACCGCGTCTGCCTCACTATCGAGAGCGTCCTCGCGCAGGAGGACGTTCGGGCCGAGGTCATCGTGGTCGACGACGGATCGACCGATGGCTCCTTCGACGCAGTCTCGGAGATCGCACGCGAGGTCCCGCGGGTCCGAGTCGAGGGATTCGGCGAGAACCGTGGCGTGTCCGCAGCGCGAAATCGCGGGATGGAAATCGCGACCAGCGAGTTCCTGACGTTCATCGACTCGGACGATCGCATGCCTCCGCGGCGGCTGGCGGAGCAACTCGATGCGCTGGCCGAGGAACCCGACGGTCTGGTCGTCGGTCTCCAGGAACTCGACATCGCGGACGAGATCGATCTGCCTGTGACCATCGCAGCGACCCTCGACGTCGATCCGAGCGATCGGTTCTACATCATGTCAATGTTCGGGCGCCGGAGCACGTTCGACCGGGTGGGATGGTTCCTCGAGGAGTTCCCGATCTCGCAGGACCTCGACTATCTGATTCGAGCCAGGGACATGGGTGTACCCGTCGTGCGAGTACCCAGGATCTGGGTCCTCCGCGGGATATACGGCGACAATTTGGTGAACGACGACGTCGCGCTCCGGCGAGAGCTGCTGCAGGTGTATCGAGCCCACCACCGCCGAGTGGGCGACCTCGCATCTGACGAACAGTGAGCGAGGTGAGCCGACCGGACAGCTCCACGCGTCAGCTCAGCGATGCGACGGCAGGGTCCTTCGGGCCGCGAGCCGCGGCGAGAGGCAGATCGTGGTCGCACTCGATCTCGGCCTGCCGGGCCTCCGACAGGTCGCGGAGGATCGCGAACGGCGTGAGTACTAGTACCCACACGTAGCGCATCAGGGTCGGCCGTCGACACCAGACGAGATCGTGGGTCAACTTCTCCTGCGCCGCCATGTGATAGCCGCCCTCGACCTGGGCGACACCGGTGAGCCCGGGTCGCAGATCGTGACGGCGCGGGTAGTCCGAAAGCGCGTCCGTGAGCACTTCGACAAACACTGGCCGCTCTGGTCGGGGTCCGACAAGGCTCATATCACCGCGGAGCACGTTCAACAGCTGCGGGAGCTCGTCGATGTGAAGCGCGCGTATCGTGCTCGCTCCGGGCAGCAATCGATGGTCACGCCGAGCCGCGAGCACGGGGCCGTCCCGTTCGGCGTCGGGAACCATCGTTCGGATCTTGAAAAGGTCGAAGCTGCAGCCACCCCGACCGGTCCGGCGCTGGCGGATGACCGGCTCGCCCGGGGAGGTCAGAGATATGAAGCCGGAGGCCAGGATCACTAGGGGAGCGGTCACGACGAGAAGGACGGCGGACAGCAGGAGGTCTGTGGTCCTAATCGCGAACGCAGACCATCGCCGCCTTTCGTTGTGTTGCGCTTTCACGCCCATGTCTCCCCGACCCGCCGTCAACATCCTCGCAACGGCCTGTTGTAGCGTTGTGAGTATCTCACGCAGCGTGGGGTCTCTGCAAACGGAACATCCGATATGAATATGTCCTTGCAGTTGAGTGACCTTTCGCCTACTTTCAGTGACCATGGCATCTGTGAGATACAGGAAGGCAAGGAACGTGCTGTCCGAGGAGCTCGACGGCGAGGTCCTGTGCATCGACGAACAGACGGGCACATACTTCTCGATGGCCGGAACGGCGACCGCCTCGTGGAACCTGCTAGTAGCGGGCACGAGTGCGGGCGAAGTGGCCGGCGTCGCGAGCTCGGCGCACCCCGGCGTCGAGGGTGTGGCCGACGATGTCGATGCGTTCGTGTCGAAGCTCCTCGAGGTCGGACTGCTCGAAGCACGGCCGGACGACACATACGAGGGTGGTCCCTCGGTCGACTGGGGCTCGAACTGGACTGCTCCCGACGTGGGCGTCCACGCCGATATGCAGGACATCCTGCTGTTCGATCCGATCCATCAGGTCGACTACGACAAGGGCTGGCCGCATCGGTCCGACGACTGAGGATGGCGAGCCTGCGCGAAAGACCCACGCCACCGAGCCTCAGCGTACTGATGTGCACATACAACCGCGAGGACTACGTGCGCGAGGCGATCGACAGCGTTCTGGCCCAGGATGATCCGAACGTCGAGATCGTCGTCGTCGATGACGCGTCGACCGACCGTACCGGAGCAGTCCTTGGCGACTACGGAGACCGTATTCGAGTCATCCGATCGGACGAGAACCGCGGCACCGGCATCTCTCGGAACCGCGGTCTTTGCCATTCCGACGGCGAGCTCGTCGCGTTCCTCGACGACGACGATGTGCTTCCACCCGGATCCTTGAGCATACGACGAGCGATGCTCGGGGCGGACCCAGACGCCGACGTCGCCTCCGGACGGATCGAAGAATTCCTGTCACCCGAGGTGGAAAGCCGGCTCCGGTCCGAAGGCGTTCGCGCGCGAGCCGGCTTGTCCGGACCGGTGACCGCGGCGATGGTTCGACGACAGGCGTTCACTCGAATCGGCGCGTTCGAGGAACTGCGACATGCAGCTTGTATCAACTGGATGATGCGGGCGCGAAGCGAACTGCGATTCGTCGAGACCGACGAGATCGTGTACCGGCGTCGGCTCCACCACTCGAACGTGAGCCGTAGCGACCTGATCGATCACACGTTCAGGTTCGAGGCGATCCGGCGGGCCCGTGCGATGCAACGTGGCGTCGATACCGTCGATACGTCGCTGGACTGACGCGACCGCCGACCGCGCGCGCCAGGCGGGGGTGGTGTGTGAGGCGCTGCAACCGGCGGCGTCCCGCTCGCCATGCCGCGTACTCCCATCGGCCCGATCGGCCGACCACCGCGTCCGACGCTGCGATGCGCAGCCCCTCCCCGACGACCGCTCCCAGGCCGAGTCGAGCAGATGCCCTGCGCATCGCGTCGAAGGTGTCGGGACCTGCGGCTTCCAGGAGGAAGTGGACGTCCGCGCGCCACAGCGGACCATGCGCCAGCGCACGTCGTCCGAGGATCTCCCGACCCATCCGCGCAACGAGCAAGCTGCCCGGATCGTCGACCTGGTTCGATCGCCAACCCAACTCCGCCGCCGGCTCGGTCATCTGCGGACCGAGAATCCAACACGAGATCGCAACCCTCACGCCGTCCGGGTCGATCAGGTCCAGCCGATCATGCCATCCCGGCACCGGGCAGCTCGGCGCCGAGAAGCCGGCGTCGCCGAGTACCTCGAGCGCCTGCGAGGCCTCCGATGGGTGGACGACGAGTCGGGCGTCGTCGAGGGGGCGCGCCGAGGGCTCGGTCCAATAGCGCCGGTACGCGAGCCCACCGTGATCGATCGGATCGATGCCGCCAGCCGCGAGAGCCGACTTCGCTCGTTCGAACGCAGCGACAACGATGCCGGATCCATACCACTGTCGTCGCCGCAGACCTGCGAGCCGCGCGCTGTCGTCCACCTCTTCGGTGTACCGAGCGAGCGACCCGGCGACGAGCGGGAGCACGGGGATCACCGAGCCCGGAACGTCGTCCAGTGGGTACTGCTCGACGAATGAGCTCCACGCATCGAACGCTTCCGCCGGCGAGCCGAACGCGGCGGTGAGGAGCCACCCCATCTCGTTCTCGTTGATCTCAGGCATCGGCGCGACGACCGACCGTCGGTTCCATCCCCCGAACTCGAAGATCCGGGTGAGGGAGTTCGATGAGGAGGTCGGCGGCCTCGATCACGCGGTGATCGTGCGTG
>CAJQNJ010000196.1 GCA_905479685.1 uncultured Acidimicrobiales bacterium | reverse complement strand
CGACAGAAGCTGCGCCCGAGGAGTCCCAGTGACAACCGAGTCTCTGGTCACCGATATCGAAACCACGCAAATCGACCGGATTCGACAACTCGTTCGGAAGGTCGTTCGCAACGCGCGCGACAAGAACAAGTGGCGAAAAGTCGTCAAAGTGCGGCTCTGGATGCCGGTCGTGTTGCAGATGGTCATGATCGTGGCGCTGCTTTGGTACACCGAAACACGATTTGACGGCTTCATCAACCAATCGAACATCGCGACAATTCTGCTGCTGGCCATGCCTCTCACGCTCGCCGCGATCGCCCAGACGCACGCGATTTTGGTTGGATACCTGGATCTGTCGGTCGGGGCCATGATCAGCCTCGGCGTGGTCGTTGGATCGTTCTTGATCGGTAGCGACGCGTCAACGGCAGAGATATTGGTCGGCATCCTCGCCATATTGGGCGTCGGCCTGTGCGTGGGTCTGGTGAACGCCGCCCTTGTACGAGGGTTCAAGATCCCCTCGCTCATCGCCACGTTGGCGACGTTGAGCATCCTCGACGGAATTTCACTCACGCTTCGCCCAACCGCACAAGGTGTCATCAGTGGTGACTTCGTCTCCTTCCTGAAGACGAGTATCGGGCCGGTTCCAGTTGCGTTCATCATCATCGTGATCGGCGCGTGCCTACTCGATATCTGGCTGCACGCCTCAGGCTCAGGCCTCACCGTACGTGCGGTGGGATTCGATGAGCGTGCTGCCAAGCGAAGCGGCATACGAACCAATTGGATCCGCGTCAGGGCACTCTTGCTGTCGTCGGTCCTCGCGGCTGTCGCGGCACTGTTCATCATGGCCCGCTCGCCGATCGGGAACGCGCAGATCGGCAGTTCGTTTGCGCTGAACAGCATCACCGCGGCGGTTCTAGGCGGGGCGCTGCTCTCGGGTGGCCGTGCCACGTTCGTGGGCAGCATGGTGGCCAGCGTCTTGCTTGCGCTCATCATCACGGCGCTCCCGTTTCTCGGCCTATCGCCGACCGATGGCTCGATGATCATTGGTCTGTTGGTGCTCGCAGGGATCATCTTGTTCCAGGTTGGGGACCTGAAAGAGCTGGTGAAGCGTAACTTCCGGCGGGCCCGGCGGATTGCGCTCGGCAGCAATGTCGCCGCGAGCGTCGTCATCCCGGACCTGTATCCCGAGGGGACCGACTTCTCGGTTGTGAGCACCGATCGCAAGCTGATCCGAAACGGCATGGTCCTCAGCCTCGACTCGCAGATCGGCGACGTCGCCGGCGGCGACGTGCTCATCGATGGAGATCGCATCGTCGCGGTGGGCCGCAATCTCGATGGCGGCGATGCCGAGATCATCGACGCGTCCGGGATGATCGTCATGCCCGGCTTTGTCGACAGCCATCGCCACATCTGGGAGGGCGTGCTCCGCAATATCGGCACCGACATACCATTGGAAGGTCGGAACAGTTACATCTCCCATGTGCTGCGCAAGCTTGCTCCGACATACCGCCCAGAGGATGCCTATGCCGGCAACATGGTGTCTGCGGTTGGTGCAATCGACGCTGGGATCACGACCCTGTTGGACTGGTCACACATCCAAGCGTCGCCAGCCCACACCGACGCGACCGTGCAAGCCCTCCAGGATTCCGGCCTGCGCGCTGTCTTCGCTTATGGGTTTCCCTGGTGGGGTAAATGGGAGGAGCGCCAGCCGAGCTGGTTCGTGCGCGCTGCGTCGGAATACTTCTCTTCCAAGGACCAACTCTTGACACTGGCGCTCGCAGCACCGGGGCCAGAATTCACCGACTTCGAGGTCGCTCGCGATCACTGGAAGCTGGCCCGGGAGTCAGGAGCACGACTCACCGCCCACGTTGGTGTCGGCTCGTATGGTCAGGATGCCAAGATCGAGGCGTTCGGCCGCGCTGGTTTGCTCGGTTCCGACACCACCTACATCCACTGCACGACTCTGAATGACACCGAGATCCGCATGATCGTCGACACGGGCGGAACGGTGTCCCTTGCCTCGCCCGTCGAGATGATGATGGGACACGGCATGCCACCCATCCAGAAGTTCCTCGATCTCGGCCTACGACCGAGCCTGAGCATCGACGTCGAAACCAACGTCCCGAGCGACATGTTCAACCAGATGCGTTCCGTGCTCGCCTTGCAGCGCACCCTGGCTGTTGCGGAGGGAAAGCCACCGATCTCGGCGCGGGATGTTCTCGGGTACGCGACGATCGAGGGGGCAAAGGCGAACGGACTCGAATCCAAGGTGGGGACACTGACGCCGGGGAAACAGGCAGACATCATCATGCTCCGCACCGACAGGATGAACGTCACGCCGCTCAACGACCCGGTCACCGCTGTGGTGGCGGGCATGGATACCGGCAACGTCGACACGGTGATCATCAACGGTCGAGTGATGAAGCGCGACGGGAAGCTGCTGCACGTGGACTGGCCCGCGGTCCGGCTTCTTGCCACTGAATCCCGGGACTACCTTGTCTCGAAGTCGGGCTTCCGGCTTCCGAAGATCTAACTCACCGACCAGAGGAGAAAGAACGTTGGCCATACAACCTGAATCCGATTACTCCTTCGAGAGTCACCTGGCCGAGGTGCTGTCGCGATATGTCGACACGCCCAATCCTCGACTCAAGGAGATCATGGAGGCCCTCACCCAGCATCTGTTGACGTTCGCGCATGAGGTGAAACTCACCCGCGACGAGTGGCTCGCCGGATTGGACTTCCTCACCAAGACCGGGCAGAAATCGGACGAGCTCCGACTGGAGATGATGTTGCTGTCCGACCTGCTCGGCTTGTCTGCCCTCATCGACATCATCGAGTCCGCCGACGACCTCGGAGATGCTACCGATGCGACCCTCTTGGGCCCCTTCTACGTGGAGGACGCCCCTGAGCGCAGCCCCGGCGAATCGATCGTCGTGGCCGAGGACAACAGCGAACGGTTGCGTGTTCGAGGACGTGTGACCAGCACGTCCGGTGAGCCAATCGAGGACGCAACGATCGAAGTCTGGCAGAACGGGCAAGATGGCCTCTACCCCATTCAGGATTTGGACCGCTTCCCGATCGAACACCTGCGTGGAACGTATCGCAGCGGCCAGGATGGCGAGTACGAGATGCTGTGCGTGCGCCCGGTGGACTATCCCGTTCCGATGGACGGCCCTCCAGGTGACATGTTGCGTGCGGTCGATCGAGAGGGAATGCGAGCTGCTCACCTGCACTTCCTGGTCAAGGCCCAAGGTCATCGCCCACTGGTCACCGAGGTGTTCGACACGCAGAGCTCACGGCTGAACACCGACGTGGTGTTCGGCGTGCGGCCTTCTTTGATCCGCACACCCGAGCTGGGCGCCGATGGACTGCTCGAAACGACATTCGACGTCGTGCTCGCTCCCAGCTGATGAGACCGCCGCTACAGACAACCGTTATGGGGAGCTACCCGCAGCCCCGCTGGCTGGTCCATCAAGACCGCTTGCGTGGGGACGGCGTCCCGCGGGTCCGACACGAGAAACTTTGGCGAGTCGACGTCGACGATCTCCCCGAAGCGATCGAGGCGGCCTCTCTGATGGCGATCGCCGACCAGGAGTCTGCTGGAGTCGACATCATCACCGATGGTGAAGTCGGTCGTGAGTCGTACTTCAATCACTTCGCCAACGCGCTCAGCGGCGTCGATCGAGATCGCGTAGGTCATGCGATGAATCGTCGCGGTGGTGTGGCTGACGTGCCGCTCGTGACCGGCCCGGTGCGCCGAGATCAACCGATTGAGTTGAGCGCGGCGAAATTCTTGCGAAGCCACACCACGCGCCAAACCAAGGTGACGGTTCCTGGCCCGTTCACGCTGAGCCAGCTCGCGCAGAACGAGTACTATCCCGATCAACGAACCCTCGCCTTGGCCTACGCTGCAGCGGTGAATGAGGAGCTCCACGATCTGGCCGAGGCTGGCATCGACGTCGTACAAATTGATGAGCCATATCTGCAGGCCAATGCAGAGGCGGCCAGGGGCTTTGCTGTTGAAGTGATCGCGGCGGCGGTCGAGGGGGTCTCGGCCGTTACGACGCTGCACACGTGCTTTGGCTACGCGGCATATGTCGACAACAAGACATCGGGATACCCCTTTCTTGACGAACTCGCAGAGATTCCGGTCGACTTCGTCGCCATTGAAACCGCCCAACCAAACCTCGGCCCTGAGATTGTGAAGCGTCTGGCGCCGCGTGCTGTCGTCCTCGGCGTCGTCGACCTCGGCCGAGAGGATGTGGAGTCCGTCGAAGAGATCGCAATGAGGATCCGGGCAGCTCTGGAGCACACGCCACCAGAACGGTTGGCTATCGCTCCCGACTGCGGCATGAAGTACTTGCCGCGTGAGCGAGCGCGCGCAAAGCTCACCTCGATGGTCGCCGCTACCAACCGTGTCCGATCAGAGCTGTAGTCACGCGGTTCGGCGCAAAGGACAAGGGGTCACTTCATGAGACCATCCAGCAAGAGACTCACCCTCAGCTTTGACAACGGCCCATCGGCTGAGGTGACCCCAAACGTTTTGGAGGTGCTTCGCGAACGAGAGCTCCGCGCAAGCTTCTTCGTCCGGGGGATCGACGCCGCGGACCCCGTAAAACGCGCAATTCTCGATCGAGCGAGCGAGGCGGGCCACCGCATCGGAAACCACACACAGACCCACACCATCCAACTTGGTTCGACAAACGATCCACAGATCGTGGCCGACGAGATCGGCCTCGCTCAGGAGGCTCTCGGCGACCTGAGTGAACCTGAGCGCTGGTTCCGGCCGTATGGCGGTGGTGGGATCATTGGACCAAACCTGCTCAGTCAGGCGGCCGTCGACTTCATCGCCGCTGGCCACTACTCCGTCGTTCTCTGGAACAGCGTGCCTCGCGACTGGCTCGACCCGCAGGGGTGGCCCGAGATAGCGCTCGCACACGCGAGGGAACAGGACTGGACGCTCCTCGTGATTCATGACACCCCAACCGGCGCCATGTTGGCCTTGCCGAAGTTCCTCGATGATGTCATTGCCGAGGGCATCGAAATCGTCCAGGACTTCCCGCCCGATTGTGTGCCCATTCTGCGGGGGAAGCCG
Organism: uncultured Acidimicrobiales bacterium; assembly: GCA_905479685.1. Lineage (GTDB taxonomy): Bacteria > Actinomycetota > Acidimicrobiia > Acidimicrobiales > SHLQ01 > SHLQ01. The sequence goes on along the minus strand of CAJQNJ010000196.1, from coordinate 4,058 downwards.
GTCTTGCCGATCGACCACATCGTTTCCGAAGCAAGGTGACAGCTGAAGACGTAGCCATCGCCTAGGGCTTCGTTGAAGATGCGGGCAGGATGAGTTTTTGCAGCACCCTCGGGTTCCCAGGTGGGGACGTAATGCCCTAGCTGGGCGTCACAGCGTGGCTGAGAGTCGATATAGGGAGCCGCGGCTGGACCGTGCGTGTCGACCCGACTGCTCCTGGACGATCAGGAACGATGTTGACCCAAGGGGGAGCGCAATGGCGACCACATCCAAGGCAACGAGTCCACCCGGCGTCGCCGCACGATCATCTGGAACGACCGTCCCTCCAACCGGTGACAGCTATCGCCTGGAGGTCGCACACCTCACAAAACGTTACGGCGATACCACGGTCGTAGACAACCTCAGCTTTTCCGTTCCGCCCGGGCGGGTCACCGGCTTCCTCGGGCCGAACGGATCCGGCAAATCCACCACCATGAAGATCATGCTCGACCTCGCCTCTGCGACCGCTGGCAACGCGTCGATCGGCGGTCGCCGCTACCGAGACCTGGCCAACCCGGCCCGAACCGTGGGCGCGATCATCGAGTCTGATGCCTTCCATCCCGGCCGAAGCGGACGCAACCACCTCCGAATCCTGGCCGACGCCACCGGGTGTTCCTATGCCCGAGTCGACGAGATGCTCGAACAGGTCGGTCTCGACAAAGCTGCAAACCGCAGGGCCGGCGCCTATTCCCTCGGCATGCGCCAACGGCTCGGCCTCGCCGCCGCCATGCTCGGAGAACCTCCGGTGCTCATCCTCGACGAACCAGGAAACGGCCTCGACCCACAAGGTATACATGCCCTCCGCGACGTCCTGCGGGCCCACGCTGCAGCGGGCGGTACGGTTCTCGTCTCGAGCCACCTACTCGCCGAAGTCGAACACCTCGCCGACGACGTCATCGTCATCAACCAAGGTCGCCTCGTCGTCCAAGGGGCCCTCGCCGAACTCCAGAGGTCGGCTTCACTCGTTCGCACGACTGACCCGAGCCTTTTGGCCGTCCAGCTCGAGCAAGCCGGTGCAACGACCGAGAAGCAAGACCTCGACGGCTTGGTTGTTCAGGGTATGCCCCTCGCAGAAATCGGCGAACGAGCCTTCGCCAACGGGGTCGTACTACACGAACTCTCACCACACGCAGGGTCCCTCGAGCAACTGTTCCTGAATTGGACCACCGACCCTTCAAATCCGGAGGAGGTCATCGAGCTATGACCATGAAACGACTCATACGATCCGAACTCCGCAAGCTCACCAGCACCAAGATGCCTTGGGCCTTCCTCGTTGTCCTGGTGGCGATCGCCGGCATCAATGCATTCGCGGTGATCGCCGGTACGGACTTCGACGGCTCCAAGGGCTTCATCTCCACCGAAGCCGACCAGCGGTCACTCGTGGCCTTCGCTGCCAACGGGTTCATACTGGCCGCCCTGTTCGGGGCAATTGCCGTTGCACGCGAATACGGGCACCACACGGTCGTCCCAACATTCCTGGCATCGCCCCGGCGGCATCGCGCCGTCCTCGCTCAGCTGACCGCCGTCGGAGTCAGCGGAGCTGTCCTCAGCTTCGTAGGTGCTGGACTCACCGTTGGAGCCCTCGTCGTGTCGCTACCGACAACCGAATACAGCTTCCTCATCTCGGCCAGCCACGTCGCCCAGATCCTCGGGGCATCAGCGTTTGCCGGTGCAGCCGGCGCGATCCTCGGAGCGGGGATCGGCGCCGTTGTTCGCAACGTCGGTGGTGCTGTCACCGGAGCGGTCCTCGCCCTCATCGTTGGCCCACCCCTCATCGTGCAACTCGCGAACGGCACCGCCTCTTGGATGCCCAACATCCTCGCAACGGTCCTCGCCGGAGTCGGAACCGACGTGAGCACACCAGCCGCCGTCGGCGCGCTCATCGCGTGGGCCCTTGTCCCCGCCGTCATCGGTCTGGTCGCGGTCGAGCGCCGCGACGTCGTCTAATTCCGACGAGCGTCCTCCACGGCGGCCGCCGAAGCCGGAGATCAACATCGCGTGCCCGCCCGGAATGCCAATGCTGGATCGTCGCCCAATGGTGCGGCGACGAGGCGTTGATGAAAAAGACAGCTGCTATTGCGGTGCCCGTCCAGCCATTCGTTCCTTCATGCCCTTCATGAAGGTGGCGTCGTCCTGCGTCTTGCGATCGTCCAGCAGCGCCAGAGCACCGTCGTTTCCGGCGCGGTAGCGCAATTGGTCGGTGGAATCGTTGGCAGCGTCCCAGATGACACCAGCGACAGTTTCTGGTTCGGCTGCGTTGCCGCCGAGCGAACCAAACATGCGTGCTGTTCCGGCGATGATCGGCTCGTACTCGGCGGGGGCTTCGCCTGAGGACCCGTCGAAAGAGCGGCCACCAAAATCGGTCTTGACCATTCCAGGTTCGACAATCCGAACCCGGATACCCAGGGGCTCGAGCTCATAATGCAGGGCCTCGGAGAGGCCTTCGACCGCAAACTTGGTCCCGTGGTACAAGGTTCCCGTGGGAAACGCCACCTGTCCGCCGACGGAGGAGACGTTCACGATCGTTCCCGAGCGACGTTCGCGCATGTTGGGGATGACCGCTTTCATCACCGCGAGTAGCCCGATGACATTGGTATCGAACACGCGCTGAACGCGATCCATGGTGAAGGCCTCCAATGGACCATATGCGCCGTATCCGGCGTTGTTCACCAGCACGTCGATCTGGCCGAACTGATCCAGTGCGGCAGCCACCGCGTCAGTTATGAGTGCATCGTCGGTGACGTCCAACGCCACCACGAGCGCCCGTTCGTGGTCGAAGATGTCGCTCGCATCATCAGGTCGACGCATGGTTGCAACAACGTTCCAGCCCTGTGAGAGAAAGTGCGCCGCTGTCGCACGGCCAATCCCCGAAGATGCCCCGGTGACAAATACTGTTTTCATTCTTCTTAGCCCTATCGATCGGCAATGGTTTGAGTATGCCGAGGCGGACCGAACATGCAGTCGCCGGACTTTCGGAGAATCCGGCATCTTGGCTGCCGGTGGTCTTCGCCAGCGGACGCACCTCTGTCACAAGCCATCCAGATTGGGACCAAAGCCCCTCCCCGGATCGATGACGTAGACCAAATGCTGGACGAATGCCGATGTGGTCTGAAGCGTAGAGGGCGAGGCTGGTGTGACATCGTCTCTGATCGAACTCGTGGGCGTGGAAAAGACCTACCGAACCGGCACGGTCGACCATCAAGCCTTGCGGGGCGTGGATATCGAGATCGGCAAGGGTGAGATGGTGTCGATCGTGGGCCCGTCGGGGTCTGGCAAGTCGACGGTACTCAACCTCGTCACGGGCATCGACCGACCAACCGGCGGAAGCGTGACGGTAGACGGTCAGTCGATCGGCAACATGTCCGAAGAGGACCTCGCCACATGGCGAGGCACACGGGTCGGAATCATCTTCCAGTTCTTCCAACTATTGCCGACGCTGACGGCGCTCGAGAACGCAATCCTTCCCATGGAGCTCGCTGGTCTGGGCTCGGCTCGCGATCGCGCCAAGAAGGCAGCCCACAACCTCGAGCTCGTCGGGCTAGGCGACAGGTTGGACCACGTCCCGTCAGAGCTCTCAGGCGGTGAGCAGCAGCGGGTAGCGATCGCCCGGGCCATCGCCTGTGACCCTGTGCTTCTCGTCGGCGACGAGCCCACCGGCAATCTCGACTCCGAGACCGCCCTGCGTATGTTCGACCTACTTGCCGATGTCAACGAACGCGGGATGACCGTTCTCTACGTCACCCACGACCCTGGCCTCGCTGCCAGGGCTGGGCGAACCATAGAGATACGCGACGGTCGAATCAGCGGCGCGAGCTGACGATGAGCGTGCTCGGCCAGAAGTCCTGGAAGGACATCCGGCGACGACGCTCGCGGTCGATCTTCACGATCGCGACGGTGGCGGCCGCCGTGGTCGGTCTGTCGATGTTCGCCATGCCCGCCCTGATGGACCAGGCGATGGCGGATCAGGTTGAGGAAGACCAGCTCCACGACATCCGTTTCTTCACCGACGACATCGTGCTCGC
>CAJQNJ010000195.1 GCA_905479685.1 uncultured Acidimicrobiales bacterium | reverse complement strand
ACAGGTAGTTTCGGGCACAGGACGTGTCCGCGGATCTCGACCGGAAGTGTCGAGCGGCGAACAGGTAGTTTCGGGCACAGGACGTGTCCGCGGATCTCGACCGGAAGTGTCGAGCGAAAGAGAGCCCGTAATGGCTGAACGTAAGCCGATCATCAGTGGTAATTGGAAGATGAACCTCAATCATTTCGAGGCGATTCAACTTGTGCAGAAGCTGTCGTACGCGCTCACGAAGGACGATGTGGAGGCCGTCGATGTGTCGATTCACCCTCCGTTCACCGACCTTCGTTCGGTGCAAACCGTGCTCGAGGCCGACAAGATCCCGATCGCTCTCGGTGCGCAGAATTGTCACTGGGAGTCGAGCGGCGCATTCACGGGCGAGATCGCACCGGTCATGCTGGCCAAACTGAACGTGTCCTTGGTGATCGCTGGTCACAGCGAACGTCGTCAGCTTTTCGGTGAGACGAATCAGGATGTGAACCGGAAGATCAAGGCCATCTTGAACGCCGAAATGACGCCGATCATGGCGTGCGGCGAGACGCTCGAGCAACGTGAGGCTGGTGAGATGGAAGAGCACATCGTCACCCAGATCACCGAGGGACTTTCGGGTATCAAATCGGAGCACGTGGCCGACATGGTGATCGCGTATGAACCGATCTGGGCCATTGGCACAGGGGCAACGGCGACTCCCGAAGACGCCCAAGAAGTGTGTGCCCTCGTGCGTGCCACCGTCGGCAACTTGTACACCTCAGGCACCGCCGACAAGGTTCGAATCCAGTACGGGGGTTCGGTCAAACCGGGCACTGCGCCCGAGCTCATGTCGCAGCCTGACATCGACGGGGCGCTCATTGGTGGAGCCGCATTGTCGTCGGAAGACTTTGCGCACTGCATTCAGTATCGACTTCGCTAGCCTGATTGGTCGAAGGAGCCGTTCATGTTCTGGTTTGTTTTAGTTCTTCATGTGTCACTGAGCCTCGGGCTCATCTTCCTCGTGCTCCTGCACAGCGGAAAGGGTGGCGGTCTCTCGGACATGTTTGGTGGTGGCCTCGGCGCCACCTCGGCAGGTTCGACGGTCGTCGAGCAAAACCTGAACCGCATCACTGTGCTTGTTGCGACGGCCTACACATTCACCACTGTTTCGCTTGCACTGCTGTTCGATTTCGGCTGAACGAGGGCGCACGGTGTCCTGGAGTTCGGGCTCCATCGACGCACCGACTGATTTAGATTTGGCGGCCCGCTGCCGATAGGCGGGGGTGCAGCGCTCTTCTCGTCTATTGGTACTTGCCCTGGCTCTCATCGCCGCCTCGTGCAGCGGTTCGGTCTCTGAGGGTGACAACGAACAGTCAAAGGAATTGAACAGTCCGACTTCTTTGGGTCCAGCGTCATCGACGACGACCGAGGTCCCTGATGGGCTCGCATTTGTAGACGACGCTCGAACGCTTCGCATAAGTGTTCCTTCGATGGTGTTCGTGGCGCCGCATTTGGTGGATGAAACCGACCCGGTCTCGGTTCTGATCACCGATCTCCTCACGGATGGGTTGACCGAGCGCGATTCGGAAAGCGGATTTGCTGTTCCTGGTCTTGCCGATTCGTGGGAGGTGAGTGACGACCGACTGACGTGGACCTTTGTGCTCGGCGATCGAGTCTTTGGTGATGACGCTCCGATTACGGCGGTCGATGTTGTCGCCAGCCTGGATCGGGTGGCCTCGCTCGGACTCAGCTCGCTCAGCGGCCCGAATCTCTGGCCGATCGAGGGATGGGACGCGGCCTCGAGCACAGAGAGTTCCGTTTCGGGAATCGTTGCCGTCGACGCCCGAACGGTCGAGATCACACTGACCGAGCCGTTCGAGCCACTTCCCGAGATTCTCGCTGGGGTGAGCTTCGGTGTATATCCGGCAGCACTCGGCGACATTGGTTCGTTACCTATGTCATCGAGCATCCGATTCTTGCCAACGGAGCTCTGGGAAGACGGCTTTCGGATGACGGGCGAACCGGCCGCCGGGGAGATCTCTGCGATCGAAATTCTTGTTGATCCCCAAGGTACGTTGATCGCCGCTGGCGAAACTGACCTCGCAATTGGCGTCGACCCCGATCAGCCACTTGGTGATCTTCGTGGTTCGACGATTCAGCGGTCGGCAGATGCGTTCTTCGCAATGAACGCGCAACTGGCTCCCTTTGACGATGTGATGATCCGACAAGCGATTGTGCACGCCGTTGATCGGGAAGCGATCCGCGCTGAGTTCTTCGCGGATACAGGTCTCATGCAGGGATTCGTTCCGCAAGCTGTGCCCGGGGGTTCGGCCGACGTCTGTGGTGAGCGGTGCGCCCTCGATGTTGATCAGGCAAGACTGCTGGTCGAGGCGTCGCCGAGCCGCGATATAGCGTTCACAATCGACTACTTCGTCGACGAGGGTGACGACGATACCGAGCAACGTATGGCCGAACAGATCGCTTCTTCGCTGCGTGATGTCGGGCTTGTGGCCACAGCACGTTCGCACCGTTCGATCGATTACGGCCGTCGTGCTGCCAATGGCGAGCTAGGCCTGTTTCGATTTGGATCGGTGTCCACGACGTTGAGCGCCGAGGCGGATCTGGGTGCGATGTTCCACACAGCTGGCCGAGACAACCTGAGCGGAACCTCCATCGAACAATTCGACGAGTTCATCGCTGCGGCACGTCTCGAAACGAACCCGGTAGTGCGGGCGTCCATATACCGAGACGCCGAGCGTCTGCTCTTTACCGAAGCCGTTGCACTGCCGTTGGCGGAGTTCCGTCATCATGTTGCCTTCACCGATGCCCTCGAGGCCGCTGGTCTCGAACCCGACGGCTCTCTTGATCTCGACTCGATCGTCTTCGCCAGATCGGGCTGAGGTTTTCGTCCTTCGGGCGGTAGTTCGTGCGGCGTGGCCGGCCGCAGCCGCCACGTTCGGTTCGCTACATCGAACGTGAGCGTGAGCCGGTTGTCATGGATCTGGTGATGGCAGTCGACACATACGAGCGCGAGTTCGTCGATGTTTGTTTCACCTTTTGCGGGCGCGTTCCATGGCGTGAGGTGGTGGGCCTCGCAGCTCGGGTGATCTCGGCCACACAGGACACATCCATTGTCTCGGACAACGAGGGCCAACCATTGACCTGCGGTGACGGTTCGTTTTGTGCGGCCCTGCCAGAGCACTTCGCCGTCGCCTGATACCAACTGTGCTGCGTGGTCGGAGATGCATCGGTAGTAGTTGGCAACAGCTGATGGGAGTTGACCGGTGCCGATGAGTTCGCACTTCCACTCCTGAAGTGTCGATGAATCGTCGGAGATGTCGCTCAGCGTTCCCGTGAAGACCATGACCGGGCGTTCGCCTGGCCGATTGGACGGTGTTGATGGTTGCGCTGCAACGGACTTGCCGGCTCTAGTCGCGGGAGATCCCTCACCGAGGTCAGCCATGGCTGCGTCGTACATGCGTTGGTCGTGTGATCGTTGATGTTTGGCACTGATGACATCACGACCACCGTCAGCCCGATACATCCGATCTGCCCGCCTTCGGATCCTCCTCAGGGCCGTGTCGATGGACTCGTCATCCCCTTCGATGATCAGCGCAGACATTCCTGATGACGTCCGAGTCTTGTAGGCCTTTCGGCGAGTGCGTTGCCAGGCGTAACGCGTGTCTCGATCACGCGGATCGGTGTGATCGTCGACGAACTTTCGCACGATTGCCTTGGCCTGATCGGGGTTGGCGTTTGACACCTGGCCGATGAGTTCGACATCTGTGGCGGCGGCGCCATCGGTCTTGGAGGACGCATCGGCCAGAAGGTCGACCTTCTCGGTTGAGAGGGCTCCAGTGGTGAGCTTCGTGGCCAGGCTGGGATTCTTGTCGACCACGTCGGCCCGTTTGGTTCGGCGCCTGGCTTCACCTTTCGACACTCGCCCCGAGTTCTTGATGACGCCTTCGTTTGCCCGGTCGGAGTGGCCTGCTCTCTTACGCTGCGCTATGAGGAGGGCTTCGACGGCCGCCAACGTGTCTCGGTAGTCCTGTATTGCATCGGTGGCCGGGCCGAAGGGTGCGTCGGTGAGCACGCCTGCGACGGTGGCCATGGCCGAATCGGCCGCGGCGCGCCACGCATCGGCAAATGTCGAACTGCTCGAAGAACCTGTCGAGGTGCCTCTTGACTCCATGATTCCCAAGCTACGAAGGGGGTGTGACACTGCACTTCTGGGTGGAGCTTTCCCGGTGAGCGGTTACGATATGCCCTCGGTTCAGGGAGACCTGAGCTGCCACGTCGGAGTGGCGGAATTGGCAGACGCGCCAGCTTGAGGGGCTGGTGTCCTTAGGGACGTGGGGGTTCAAGTCCCCCCTCCGACACATTGTGATGTCTCAGGACATCGGAACCCCCGAACCCCCGGTTCGGGGGTTTCTTATGTTTTGAAGCGTGGTTGGTAGCCGACGTTGGGGTCGAGTTGGAGGTGTCGGATGAGTTCGCCGGTGGTCTTGTTGACGACACGGATGTCGAGGTCGTTAATGATGAGAACAACCTGCGTTCCTTTGAGAGAGCGTCCGAGGCTGATGTGGTGCATTTTCCCGCCACGTCGCAGGGACACGGTCCCGGTTTTGTCGATGCGGTCGTGGCGGATCCGGTAGTGCGATGTGGTCCCTTCATCGTGTGGTTGGTCTTTGGGAAGCCGGTGGTGAGCGACGGCCGGTGTGACCTTGCCGATCGAGGTGTGGACGCGTCGGTGGTTGTAGACGTCGACGAACTCATCGATCAGTGTTTGCAGGCCGTCGAGGGTTTCCGCTGGGGGTCGGGCGCTCAACCATTTCTTCATTGTTTGTTGGAACCGTTCGATGCTCCTATGTTTGTCAAGCGGCGTGGCGGAGGTTGTTCGAAGCTGGTGGTGGGCTGGCTCTGGGGAGGTTCTTGTAGATCTCCCGGGCGATGTAGCGCTTGAGGCAGCGGATGATCTCGCGTTTGGTTC
>CAJQNJ010000194.1 GCA_905479685.1 uncultured Acidimicrobiales bacterium | reverse complement strand
AGATCGATCGACGCTCTTTCATGAGCTCGCTGATCTTCTTGTTGGCGTACATCACGGTGGTGTGATCGCGGTTGCCGAATGCCTTGCCGATGTCGGGGAAGGAGAGGTCGGTCATGTTGCGTGTCACGTACATCGCGACCTGGCGTGCATCGACGAGTGGACGACGACGTGAACCGCTGGTGATCTGTTCGACCTCGAAGCCGAACATTTCGGCAGTCAGATCGATGATGCGCTCGGCGGTGACCGGGGGTTTCTCCGCGCTGGCGATGAGGTCACTGAGCACGAGTGCAGCGAGGTCACGGTCGAGGCGCTGTTGGGTGAGGCTCGCGTAGGCGGTCACCTTGATCAGGGCGCCTTCGAGCTCCCGGATGGAGTCGGTGATGTTCTCGGCGATGAAGGCGAAAACGTCGTCGGGGATGTCGATCGTCTTGGATTCTGCCTTCCGGCGAAGGATGGCGAGGCGGGTCTCGAGGTCTGGTCGCTGGATGTCGGTGATGAGGCCCCACTTGAACCGGCTGCGGAGGCGATCCTCGAGGGTGGGGATCGCGTCGGGAGTGCGGTCCGACGAGAGCACGATCTGCTTGTCATTTTGGTGTAGCTCGTTGAACGTGTGGAAGAACTCCTCCTGGAGACCCTCCTTGCCCTCGAGGAACTGGATGTCGTCGATCAGCAAGACGTCATTGTCTCTATAACGTCTTTTGAACTCCGGTTGGGTATTCGTGCGGATGGCTTCGACGAACTCGTTGAGAAAGGTTTCGGTCGACACGTAGCGAACCCGATACGTCGGGTAGTGATCGGCGACATAGTGGGCGATGCCACGCAGAAGATGGGTCTTGCCCAGTCCCGAGTCTCCGTGGATGAAAAGTGGGTTGTAGCTGGCCGCTGGCGTTTCGGCGACCGAGAGCGCGGCGGCATGAGCAAAACGATTCGACGGACCGATGACGAAGTGTTCGAACGTGAACTTCTCGTCGCGCATCCCCTCGAGGCCCGCCACCACGGGAGACGCCGGCAGGGGATCGTCCGGCGATCGCAGATCGGCCGCAGGCACGTCGAAGGCCACCTCGTCCCAGTCCGTGTCGATCTCGACTCGTACCGTGACGTCGGTGCTGGTCTCCTCGATCGCATCCCGGACGAGTCCGAGATATCGCCCCTCGATCCGCTCTTTCTGAAGTCCGTTGGGGACAACGATCACGAGCTCGCCTTCGTCGAAGGCAACCGCCTTTGCTCCACTGAAGGTGGTTCGCCAAACGGCATCACTCACCTGTGCGCGAATGCTCTCTGCGCAGGTGGTCCAAAGACCATCGGCGTCGCCCATCTCTTCCACGTGCAATTGTGTCTCCACAGCCGCGTCCACAGGTGTGGACGACCCTCCGTACCCTTCCCGGTCGAAGACGGAGGCAAATGGCAGAAAAGCCACTCACCGCATCCGCACTGCGACCGGCATGGGCGGGCAACCTACCAATGTTGTGGATAGCTGCAAGCCGAAGAGTGAGTTACCAATGAAATGCCAGTTCAGCAGCCGTTTTCGCCAGGTGAATTACACAGCTGGAACATCAAATGACATCACTGTCATCCGAGGGCGCCCTCGTGCGAGAGTGATCTCGGCGTCGCTCCAGGTTGTTGGCCCTGGTTGTTGACCTTCCTCGGGGGCCATACCGTGACGGGTTGACGTCATCGGTTCGGATCAATCAGAACCGTCATTCCCGCGGCGCCGAGTCCTGCCCGCGGTATTCGGAGGATCACAATGAAGCGGCCATATCAGCCCAACGTGCGCAAGCGGGCAAAGAAGCATGGTTTCCGCTCGCGCATGAGCACCCGCGGAGGACGTGCCGTTCTCCGGTCCCGTCGTCAGAGGGGTCGCTCCCGTTTGTCGGCATGATTGGTCGGCTCGGCGGTCGAGATGACTTCGCACGCGTGCGTGCGGAAGGAGTCCGTCACGGTCGTGGGCCTATCCGACTAGTATCGAGAATCGACCCTACCGCCGAATTCGCACGCTTTGCGTTTGCAGTCCCACGTTCTGTGGGAAACGCGGTGGAGCGGAACCGAATTCGGCGGCGTGTGAGAGCAGTGTTGCAGGACCTTCATCGCGAAGATCCGGTATTCCCGGCTCGAGGCGACCACCTGATCCGGGTGACGGCATCGATCGACGACTGGTCACATCCGAGACTCTGCCACACCATGACCACGCTTCTCACCCCCGATCCGCAGACCGGCGAGTCACGCTGATGTCGCCGATCGCGCGCGCGCTTCGAGCGGGTGTGTATGGGTATCAGCGCGCGTTCGCGGGCCGGCCATCACCTTGCCGGTACGTACCGTCCTGTTCCAACTACGCGGTCGAGGCCTTGGACGGCCACGGCGCGATGCGTGGCAGTTGGCTTGCCACCAAACGATTGTGCCGGTGTCATCCGTGGGGATCCCGCGGCTATGACCCTGTGCCCGCCTCCCGGGAGTCCTAGATGTTTGACCTGATCGCGTCCGTTCTCGCTTTCTTCTATGAGTACGTGTTCCAGAGTTACGGGCTGTCGATCATCCTGTTGACGCTCGCCGTCATGATCGTGGCAACGCCACTCACACTGAAGAGCACGAAGTCGATGCTGCAGATGCAGCGCCTCCAACCCGAGCTCAAGGCCATCCAAAACCGGTACAAGGACGACCGGCCGAAGATGAACGAAGAGTTGATGGCCTTCTATCAGGAGTACGGCATCAACCCGCTCGGCGGTTGTCTTCCGATGGTGGTCCAGCTCCCGATTTTCTTGGTGTTGTTCCGTGTCGTGCAGGGCATCACGCGGCGGGCCACCGATATCGGCAGTCAGATGGGTTGGACGGCGGGGCGCGTCGCGGGGGGTGGGGATCTCGACAACCATACGATCGAGAGCATCGAACGAACGTTCGATCCAGAGAACCTGGACCACAACAGCGAAATGTACCTGAGCTTGATCAACGAGACCGAGATGCGGTGGTTTGGTCTCGATCTGTCCCGCTCAGCACAGGACGTCCTCAGCGACAACATCGTCACCGCGCTCCCCTATCTGGCGCTCATCGTTGTGGTGTTGTTCAGCAGTCTCTACCAGCAGCGCCAGATCCAAGGTCGCAACACGGGTGCCCAGATCAACCCACAGCAGCAGATGATCATGAAGATCCTGCCGTTCATGTTGCCGGTCTTCAGCTTCACGATGCCGGCCGCACTGGTGATCTATTTCGTGGTTTCGAACCTCTACCGCATCGGACAGCAGGCGTATATCACTCGGTCGCTCTACAAGAACGACGACAGCCCTGGTGCACTTCTGGCCAAGCAACGGGTCGACGACAAGGCCACCGGCAAGAGTGGCGCGGAGCGCGGCGGCGGTAGAGTCACCCCGAAGAAGGGTGAGCCCACGCCCAAGCGTGGCGAAGCAAAGACGAAGTCGTCGAAGAAATCGTCGAACCAGAAGAGCGCGAAGGCATCAGGGGCCGGCCGAACTGGCAAGGCTCCGAGCCGTCAGGCCCGCGGCAGTGGAAGAACCACCGACCCCGG
>CAJQNJ010000193.1 GCA_905479685.1 uncultured Acidimicrobiales bacterium | reverse complement strand
CTCAGCAGCGCAAAGAATCCGATCTCAGCTGCAAGGCCACTGACTCGGTCGTCATGCCAATGCCGATACAAGTAGTGGATCAGCCAGCGAAGCGTAATTCTCGCGGGACGAACCTCGGCATCTGACTCGGGCTGCATGACGGTACCAGCATGACCGCATTCATTGAACGGCTGGTGTACCCAATCGGAGCTGGTGAGGCGGTGAGACGAGGCTCAGCCGCGCAAACGAATTCGACGCCGGGCGTGCCCAACCATCGCGAAGTCGTCGGCGCTCGTCAGATCAACGATGTCCTCGAATTCGACGTCGGCAGGCTCCCCATGACCGCTATCTGCTTTCAGATGCGACAACAGGGACACCATTCTCCGTTCGTCCTCGGGCACGATGAAGGTGACATGGACCGGAGCGAGTGCTGCATCGATGCGACGCTCATAATCACGCACGGACGAGCTCGTGCGGAGATGTACGACCATGCGCGCCTCGATGGGCCCATTCGCAATCACATACTCTTGCGTGGCGATCAAGGTGCTCACGTGATCGTCGTTGAATGCATCGACGACAGCAACATTGCTCGTGTCGGTCGCAACGAGCACCGGCACCCCCGACAGGGTCAAGCGTTCCGAATAATCGATCGCCTCGCGTGATGAGTTCGTGATGAGCACCAGTCGCCCCGTCTGGCTCACCAGCCGAAGCAGATGAGCTTCCCGCCCGGCGCGTGGCACATGCCAGACATATCCACCCGGATGTATTTGTAACAATGTCATGTTCGATCCGGATTCCGCCGAGTGCAGGTTCACATACGCCTCCCGTCGGCGCACATGATGAAAAGTAACATATGTCGTCACAATATGTCGGTTTCATGTCGCAATATTTTCGGGATTGATGGACGAACCCCACTGTGGGTGTTCATAGCGCTCGCGCTAGGAGAAGACCGTTACCGGAGCGCCGAGTGGCACGTTCTCGGCAAGGAATGAGACGATTTCATTGGGCACCCGAATACATCCGTTGGAACGTGCCTCGCCGACCTGTTCAGGGTGTGTCGTGCCGTGGATGGCGATCACGGGTAGTCCGCCGCTGAAGATCTCATACACCTCGGAGTATGCCGACAGAGCAAGGGCCCACGGGCCGAGATATGACTCCGACGGGGGGTTGCGCCGCTTGGCGGTGATCGAAAACGTGCCGAGCGGCGTGGGAGTCGCAGGTGCCCCGATCACCGCATCTGTCGCTGCGATGACGTCTTCACCGTCGTAGACGGTGACCCTGCGAGCAGTGAGGTCGACCTCTGCACGAACCCGCGTACCGGTGATCTCCCAATCAGTCGTACGAATCCATCCCTCCTGTCCATTCGGTCGCACGGGAAGCTGTACCTTCACCCATGCATCTCCAGCGTTGCCCTCGGTGACCATGAGGGTCAGTGGCCCACCAAATTGGTGCGGATTGGGCACGATGAATTCGAGGGCGATCGGGGTTCCCCTGGGTTCGTCGAACGCAACAAGATTCGTGACGTTTGGGTTCGCTGTGGCGACCCACGTCCGCAAAGGATCAGGTGGGATCGTCGATGTGGTCGTCGTGGGGCGAACCGTCGTCGTGGGGCGAACCGTCGTCGTCATCTCGACCTCGGCATCGGCAGCCAGAGCGAGGGAGCCGGGCATTTCAGGGGTCGCTTTCGAGCATCCGACAGCGACTACTACGACAATCATCCCCATCATCCACGCACGGCGGTGCTGCGAGGTTCTCCGGATCTGTCGAGCCATATGATGTATGTCGGCAATCACCGCACTGCGCTGAACCAGCCATCTGAACAACGAGCCTCTAGCGTGTGGTCGTGGCTGCGTCGCTCGTACCTCTCGACCCGGGAGTGTTTGCCTGGTTACACGACGAACCAGGACGCGTTGCGACCAACTCGGGAATCGTCGTTGCCGAAGATGGCCTGACCGTGATCGATGCTGGGCTCGTCCCCAGCGTTGCGAGCCAATTGGCGAGTGCACTCGCCGAATTGTCGCCGCTCCCCATACGTCGACTCGTTCTGACCGGATCACATATCGATCTCGTCGGCGGGAGCGCTGCATTCCCTCTGGCCGCGGTATACGGGTCACCGCAGACGTCTGCGCACCTGGACCAGCCACCGAACCCTGAGACATGGGCACGCCTGCACCCAGATCATGCAGACGAACTCCGCGAAGTCGTCACCCGCCCGGTGACACATACCGTCACCGAACCTGCCCACCTCTGCCCGGCAAGCATCGCAATTCCACGCGGCGGGCTCCAATTCGAGAACCTTGCCGTCCAGGTACCTGGTGCCAATGTGGTGTTCGCTGGTGCACTGGCGAGCTTCGGTACCGTTCCGCTGGGCTTCGAGGCCGACTTCGACGTCTGGATTTCAACACTCGAAGTCATGTCATCGTGGGCGGAGCTGTTCGTTCCTTCACACGGTCCGATTGGCGGCATAGAGGAGTTGGAGCAGCTCATCTCCTATCTCGACGCATGCCGATCCGCAAAAGGGTCGCCATCGGCCATGCCCGCTGGGCCGTGGGATCATTGGACAGATCCGCACTACACGCCGATCAACATCGAACGAGCAGCGATGCTCGACGCGGGTGACCCTTCGCCACCTCCGACCCTGCGAGCACTACTCGGAATGACTTGAGCGCTCCATTTCGGCTTCCCGCTCGATCTGGTTGGCCTTCCAGATACTGAAGACGACCGCAAGCACGAGGATCACGGCGATGATTCCCAGAGACAGTGCGATATCAAGGTGTATCCATGGGGTCAAGATCAGCTTGATGCCGACAAACAGCAGGATCGCACCGAGGGCATGTGAGAGGTAGTGGAACCGTTCACGTGCGTCGGCGAGCAAGAAGTACATGGCTCGTAGCCCCATGATCGCAAAGGCATTCGCGGCAATCAGGATGTAGGGCTCGTTCGCCACTCCAAACGACGCCGGCACCGAGTCAACGGCGAAGATCACGTCGGTGAACTCGACCACAACAAGGGCGGCAAACAGCGGCGTAGCGGCGCGCTTGCCATTCAGCGTTGTGAAGAACTTCTGCCCATCGAGCTCCTCGGTGACCGGCATGAACCTCTTCAGGAGACTCAACCCCGCGGTCGACGTGTCCTCACCTTCGTCTTCGCGATGCCGGATGATCCGAATACCAGTCCACACAAGAAACAGACCGAACAGAACGAGGACCCAAACGAAGCGCTCGACGAGGGCCGAGCCAAGCAAGATGAAGATCGCTCGAAGCATCAGCGCACCAAAGATGCCCCAGAAGAGCACGCGATGCTGGTACTTCAATGGGATCTTCATCGTCGAGAAGAGCAGGGCCCACACGAACACGTTGTCCACGCTGAGCGACTTTTCGGTGATGTACACACCGAGGTATT
This sequence comes from uncultured Acidimicrobiales bacterium, assembly GCA_905479685.1. GTDB lineage: Bacteria > Actinomycetota > Acidimicrobiia > Acidimicrobiales > SHLQ01 > SHLQ01. Next base: position 30,106 of record CAJQNJ010000193.1, on the reverse strand, counting down.
CACCCGCAGCGGTCCCACCGAACTGCACCAGCATGAACACGCCGAACACGAGCGAGCAGATCACCCAGAAGATCGACTCCAAGCCAGCTTCCCGAAATGTCGGGGCGTGGGCCTCACGATGACGCCAAAGATCGAGACCGAGCAACGAAACAACACAAACCGCCAACAGTATCCACGCCCATCGGGGTACATCGAGGTCGATGAAGTTCTCCGTGGCTTCCGTGGCTATGTGCATCGGCCGATTCTACGGGGTGTGCGACGGTCCAAAACGTCGACTGGAGCAGACCTTTCGGCCTGCTCCAGTCTCGTTCGTAGCACCATCAGTGTTGGTGATGGGACCTGAAGTCTGTCGTGATCAGCCTGCGGCGAGCGCTGCGGTGACCCAGCTGTCTGCCAGATCCCGATTGTCCTCGATCCAATCAGCTGCGATCCCCTCGACTGCAGCAGTCGAACCGTCGGAAGCATCGAGCGCAACACCAGCAATGGCGAGGTCGATCAGCGCGGGCTTGAATTGGTTGAACAACTCACGAGCGGCGGGGTTGTCAGCCAACCATGCCTTGTTTGCCGTGATCTCGATGTCCGCAGCTTCCCAGCCGGTCTGACATCCGTCAGGACCCTGGAGGCAAGTGTCATCGCCGAGGCCCTTGTAGCCTTCGCCTTGATCATACGCCTCGCCACCTTCAGCACCAGTTGGGTTCGAGTCGTCGAGCACCGAAGCATCATCGGTGGAGATCCACATCGTGGTCTCGCCGGGGATTGCCTGGGCGAGGTACGAGGTCGGGGTCCACGTGTAGATGATTGCTGGCTCTCCAGCCTGTGCCTTTGTCAAGAACTCGGCGAACATGGCGTCGTAGCCTGCCTGGGTCTGCTCAATTTGCGTCCAACCAGCGAACTCGATCGTTGCGGTGATGATGTCGTCGCAGGTCCAGTCCTCTGGGCAACCATAGATTTCGCCTTGGCCGTTGCCGTCCGAGTCGAGCTGGCTCCAAAGAGCCTCGTCTGCGTTGATCTGGTCGATCGTCGTGACTCCGTTGTCCTCAGCCCATGACTTGGTCACGAGGTATCCCTGAAGTCCCCCACCGGGCATCAGAGAGCCTTCGAGACGTTCGAGGTTGTCGCCAATCTCCGAGCCGTCAGGAAGTTCACCCGCCCACCAGCTCAGGTGTCCTGGGTACCAGCTGTTGGCCCAGAAATCGATCTCACCAGTTGCCATTGCCTGGTATCCCAGGTCCGGAGCGAACTCATTGTCAGCTGGGCTCGAGATGTCATAGCCGATCTCCTCGAGCAGGTTGTGAAGGATTTCGGCCTGCACGTATCCCGATGACCAGTTTGCACGGCCCATGGTTGCGGCTTTGCCGTCGCCTGGCAGGTCAGCCATGGCGTCTTCGACGTCTTCCACGACGTCTTCGACCTCATCGACAGCGTCTTCGGCGACGTCTTCGACCTCATCGACAGCGTCTTCCACGACGTCTTCGACCTCATCGACAGCGTCTGCCACTTCGTCTTCGACGTCGGATGCTACATCGCTGGCATCGCTGCCACATGACACTGCGAACAGTGCCACGATCGTAAGCAAAGCGAGCCAGAGGCTCTTCTTTGTAGTCTTCATTAAGTAATCCCCTCCTTGGGATGTTGTCCTATCAACGGTATCGCACGATCCGGGGCAATATTGGTCGCGCGATACCTGGTGTTGCATTGCCCCAGATCTATCTGATCAGTCAGCGTCTCCGCTAGACCTCTCCTATTACCTCTTCAAGGTGTAGCTCAGGAAGCTCGACCAGGTCGGCCTCATCGGCAGCAATTCTCGCAGCCTCGAGGTGCGCAACATCGGAGAAGATCTTACGACGACGGAACTCGTTCACGACGCTCCGACCGCTCGAGAACACCAGGAAGCCCGCAATGAATGTCATGAACGCACCGATACCACCGAGCGTCGTCGAACCTGTGCCCACACGCACGATCCCCAAGATGAATGCCATGGGGACGATCATGATCGCCAGACCCGTTCCAGCGAGCAGGGCGGAGGCTCTCCAACGCCTCTGCTCACCACCGCCAAAGAGACCACTTGCTGGAATCGAGAAGACCACAGCGAGCGCAGCAAGCGCCATCGAAATCCAACCGAGGCCTGGACCTTCGGGATCAACGCCGCTGTAGATCACCTTGCTCCCCGTCTGTACGGAGTTCATCAAGTTCGTGATTGTTTGCGCGTTCGCAATCTGCTTGTTGATGTCGTCGCCAGCTTCATCACGCAGTCGTTCGATCTCTTCGGCGATGTCTTGCGGCACCTCCGACGATGCTCGCTGAATCGACTCGACTCGCTCGTCGAAGTACCAACCCCAGCCACCGTTTGCGTCATCACGCTCGCCCTCGCCGAATGCTGAGCCGACGATAATGAGGAGCGCAAAGCCCGACGCCACCACGCGACCCCAGGAAATGTCGATTGGCAAAGGACGCCGGGGTCCGTACGGCGCCCGAAGAACTGCCAGCGCGGATCCGACAACTGCGATCACTCCGCCGATCACGGCCAGGATGACACCAGGTCCGTGAGAGTAGTTCGGAACCCAGTCTGTCGGCTGAAGCACGGCATAGCCCAATGCTGCTCCCAGCACACCGATCGAGGAGATGAGCGCTCCGTCAGCACCAAGTCGTGGCGTGCCGCCCATGAAGGTCTCGATCAAGATCAGGGCAACACAGATTGCGAACATCCACAGCCCAATGGCGGCGAGAGGACCGGTCGATATTCCAAAGACGTTCAAGAGCCAGATCACGACGATGACCGCTCCGATGCCGGCAAGGAGGTAGCCCTGGCCCTTCAGCAACGTGCGGCCGATTCCCTCGGGGAAGGACAACATGGGGCGGATACTCGCAAGAAGACCGAGGACAGCGAAGATGCCCAGGATCACACCGTAGAACGTGCCACCCGACGCTTCGAATCCGTTGAACGAGAGTCCTTCGAGGTTCTCGTCGGCAAACCGTCCATAACTCGACACCAACCCTGCATCATTTGCCCACGTCATGAACAGCGACACAAGAGTCAGTCCGAAACCAGCCAGAGCGATCAACAGACCGGCTCGTTCGCCACCGTTCACCGCCGCAAGCCTCTCGGTGACCGCGTCGTCTTCGACCACAAGGGCCTGTTCGGCTTGGGCATCGAGCAGTCCTTGCGGATCGGCTCGATAGACGAACGCTTGGCGAATTTTTGTCAAGAGGCTCACGCCGTCCTGGGCTTCGGTCTGTGAAATGCGGTCGAGGATCACTGCTACCAAGAAGAATGCGAGGCCAGCAGATGCTGCGAGACCGAGATTCAAGTTGTTGATCGCCCGGAACAGGAGACGGCCGAGACCGCCCGCACCCATCAGAGCAGCGATACCGAGCATCGAGATCGCCAGCAGAAGCGTCTGGTTGAGGCCTGTCATGATTGCAGGTCGAGCGAGCGGCAGCTGCACATCGGTGAGCACACGAAGCTCGGTCGCCCCGTACGCGCGTGACGCTTCGACAACGTCTTCTGGCACCTGCCGAATTCCGAGATTGGTGAGTCGCACCAGGGGCGGTAGAGCGAACACCATCGTCACCATCGTCGCAGAAACGTTGCCCAGGCCGAAGAAGAAAATGAACGGCAACATGAACACGAACGAATGGACAACCTGCATGGCGTCGAGCGTGGGTCGAACCACACTCCAGATCGAATCGAAGCGGCCCGACAGAATCCCGAGCGGGATCCCCACGACTGCGCACAACGTGACCGACACGAGGATCATGCCGATCGTCTTCGCGGTCTCGGTCCAATACTCGGCGCCGAGGAAACCGCACATTGCGAGCATCGCCGCACACGCCAGCCCGATACGCGTGTTCCGAGTGAACGAAGCGACGACAAAGACCGCAATGACCAGCCACACCCACGGAACGGTCATGATCGAATCGCGTCCCGCCTGCTCACTCATGATCAAATCGAAGAACGTGCTGAACGGCCACTCGATGATGTCACCGATCGTCGAGGTGACCGGGTTGTTCACCGCCCAGAACACGAGCTCCTTGAGCCACTCACCAAACGGAAAGCGAAAAGACTCCGGCCAGGTGTTCTCGAAAAACCCCGGCGTCTCTTCCAGGCTGTCTTGTGCAAATAGCAGGCCCATTACATGAACACCTCTCGCTCGAAGCCATCTATCAACTGCTCGACACGGCCCATCTCTTCCATCATCTCGCGCGGATGCAGAACGCCGATCAACACTCCTGCGTCATCGACCACGGCCAATGCAAGACCCCGGCCAGCCGACGCGTAGATCTCATTGAAGGTCTTTTCCCCGGTCGTCGAGTCGAAATCGATTCGAAGTGCCGAGGCAACATCTGTCGTACCCATCATCATCGCCCGCATCGCATCTTCCTGGGTGAGGAGCCCCGTCGGACGACCGTGACCATCGACCACGAACTGGCCTCTTGTCTCACCCATCTTCTCGACGGCTTGAGCGAGCGTCATGGTCGTACTCAGCTCGATCGGGTGTGCCATGATCGTCTCGACATCGATGACTCGACCTTGATCGACATCCTGCACGAACTCAGCTACATATCCAGTTGCTGGCTGTGTCAGGATTTCCTCCGGCGTACCGATCTGTACGACTGCGCCGTCCTTCATGATGCACACGCGATCACCGATTCGCAGCGCCTCATTCAAATCGTGAGTGATGAACAGAATCGTCTTCTGAAGCTGCTTGTTGATCTCCATCATCTCGTCCTGCATTTGACGACGGATCAACGGATCAAGAGCCGAGAATGCCTCGTCCATCAACAAGATGTCGGGGTCCGAGGCCAGCGCACGAGCCAACCCGACGCGCTGTTGCATACCACCAGAGAGCTGCCGTGGACTGTTGTGGGCGAAAGACTCGAGACCCACCAACCGCAGCGCCTCGAGGGACGCAGCATCTCGTTCTTCCTTGTCGACCTTTTGTACTTTTAGCCCGTAGCCCGTGTTGTCGATCACCGAACGGTGTGGGAAGAGCGCAAAGTGCTGGAACACCATTCCCATCTTCTCGCGACGAAACTGCTGTAACGGTGGCCCGCTCAGGGCCTGGACGTCGACGCCATCGACATACACGTGACCATCGGTGATCTCGAACAGTTTGTTGACAGTTCGAATTGCCGTTGACTTCCCGGATCCAGAAAGCCCCATGAGCACGAAGGTCTCGCCGCGCTTCACGCTGAATGACACGTCGCTCATTCCGACCACATGGTCCGTCGCTGCTTGCACGTCGTTTTTCTTCATCCCGCTTTTGGCAAGCGTGAGCGCTCGACCTCGGGGCTGCGGTCCGAAGATCTTGAATACGCTGTCCAAGCGGATGATTTCTTCAGCGTTGTCGGCCTCGGCCACTGTGATGTCCCCTGTATGTCGCTCGTCACCGACCGTAGCAGGCCATCCCGACGAGGTGAGATCGAGCGTGCGTGGTCCGTGAACTTTTTGGAACCGTTCCACATCGTGGAACAGTTCGCCAACTGGGAATTGCAGTGTTCACGTCACCCTTGGTACGGAAAGATGCCGATGTCAGAACCAGCAAGACGATCGTCGATCGGGTAGGCACTTCGGACGAGCGCAACCGGCGGCCCTTGGTCAGCGGGCCGAATCGCCACGAGCGAGCCGTCAGCAACAAGAAACACGGTCGAGGAATCGTCTGACCAGACGAGCGAATCGTCGGGCACGAGTCGCAGATCCCATCGAACGCTCGTGCCGGACTCCACGTCGATCAGGTGCCACGACGACACGCCAGCGGTGAGTACCGAACGCCCGTCCGGAGAGATTCGAACGAACGGCATCGCGAGAAGATCAGCTTCGACCTGCCGCTCATCGGCTCCATCCCACTTGGCAAAGCGCCCAACACATCGCCCGAGATCATCACAATGAATGCCTGCGACGTGTGAACGTGTGGCGGCCACGACGCGGCCAAGGCGCGAAGGCATCGGCTCGAATCCCGAACCGCGAAGCACCGAGCTCGTCCCATCCCTACCTGCCGCAATGATCCCCGTGCCTGGGACATAGAAAACAGCACTGCTCGCCTCGACCTCCGCGAGTCCGTTCATCGCCGGCCCCCAGAGCGATCCCAGGAAGAACTCGATCGTGCCGTCGTCTCTTGTCGAGCTGAAGCCATAGCTGTCGAGGCCACTTCCGAAGCGCACCATCCTCACGGTGTTGGACAACTTGCCGCTTCGCTCGGGCTCTTCGAGATCGAGAAGCCAGGTTGCGCCCGGAGCGCCGAGAAGGTGCACGTGGTCGGCCAACGGCGGAAGATTTGTCGTGGCCATGACACCGACGTCGAGGTCTTCGGAGGTATCGAGCGAGCGCACCCGAAGGCGCCCGGCGTCATCGACGAACGCGATGACCATGTCGGTGACCCATTCCGTTGGTGCCGAGGCGAGTTGACCGATGATCGACGCGTCCTCGACCACGGCTATTGGCGATGTCTGCCGGCTCACAGCAGCGGATGCTCGCTCAGGATTCTGGGAGGCTTCGGCTCGGGCAGCAGCCACGTCTCGAGCCGACCGGGTCGGCTCGGACGCCACCGCTGCCACGAAGAGCCCGGCTGCGGCGATTCCGAGAGCGAGCACCACTGCTCGAAGGCCGATCGATCTGCGGATGCTGCGATCAGGCGGGGAGATGGTTCCCGGTTCCTGCACAAGATCGGGAATCCACTCGACGACGACGCCAACCGTCTCGGGCGCACCATCGATGTCGCGCGATCCTTGCATTCGAGGAGGCTAACCTACGCCGGTGCTGCCCGAATACGTTGACTCCCCGACGACCTCGCGACCAGCGATCACCTCGCCGCTCTTGTCGATGTGGGCGCTCTTCCTGGGCGTTGCGTTGATGATGCTCGGCAACGGACTCTCGGGCACGCTGCTCGGCGTTCGTTCGTCGAACGAGCAGTTCCAGACGGCGGTGATCGGCCTCATTCAAGCCGCCTACTACGCAGGTTTCCTGATCGGCTCGAGATTCACAATCAAGGCCTTGGGCAAGGTCGGCCACGTGCGCGTTTTTTCGGCCCTTGCGTCCATGGCCTCGACCGCTGTGCTCGTCCACTCGGTGTTCGTGAACCCCGGAGTCTGGTTCACGATGCGCCTCGTCACCGGGTTCTGCATGGCCGGCCTGTACGTGGTCACCGAGAGCTGGCTGAACGACCAGGCGACTCCAGAAACTCGTGGTCGGACATTGTCGATCTACATGGTCGTGACCATGGGCGGAGTGGCTGGTGGTCAGTTCCTCTTGAACGTCGCGGATCCGAACAGCTTCGAACTCTTCGTCATCGCGTCTGCACTCGTGTCGATGGCTCTGGTTCCGATGGCACTCTCCGAAGCCAGCGCGCCGCCGCTGCCGCAAGTGGGCAAGTTGCCGTTTCGCGTGCTGTTCTCCATCGTCCCCACGGGCGTCTTGACGATGTTCTTCTCCGGAGCCGCGGCCGGGGCCCTCTTTGCATTCGGCCCCGTGTATGCAGCTGAAATCGGCATGAGCAACGCGCAGATCTCGCTTTTCTTGTCTTCTGCGCTGATCGGCTCGATGATCTTCCAGCTCCCGATTGGCGCATTGTCCGATCGGTACTCGCGGCGCGGGATCATGGCGATCTGCGCAAGTGTTGCGACCGGTGCTTCCGTCATCGGTCTCTCGACCGGTACCGGCTTCGGAGCCATGGTTGTCATGTTCGCCATCGGGGCCACATCCTTCCCGCTGTACTCGCTCGCCATTGCCTACACGAACGACTGGATCTCGCGCGAACAGCGGGTCGGAGCCTCAGGACTCCTGGTCATGATCAACGGCGTGGGAGCGATCATCGGCCCCCTCGCAGCATCGATGCTGATGACGGTCTTCGAGCCCAGCGCGTATTTCTGGAGTTTGATCATCGCGCACGGCGCAATCTTTGGATATGTCTTCTATCGGATCGTCGTCGGCGACCCGATTCCGATCGACGAACAGTCGACGTATCAGCCCTACCCCGCTCGAAGCTCCGTGGTAGCGACAGCGATCGGTCGACGCATCCCCAAGGTGGTCAAACCAAAACGCTGATCCGCAGACGGGTCGAGGGCGCTCTACGCCCGGATCCCGTCACGCGGCGGACCATCCGCAGACGCGGCGGAAAACAGCTCTGCGATCACAGCTTTCGCCTGTGCGACGACCTTGAGGGGTTCGTTGGCCCGATGGTTCACATACATGGCCATCGACGCTGGTGGATCCGAGATCGGAAGGTAGAGGGCGCCCTCTGGTCGAAACGTTCGCACTCCGTTGGGGACCACGGCGATGCCTTCGCCGGAGGAAACCAGTCCCAGAATCGTGGTGTACTCCGTGGCTTCGATCTCGGGGTCGTAGGCACTTCCGACCGCTGCAAAGAGTTCCTGCAACTCGGAGTGAAGCGTGGGAGACAGTCGCCTGTCGAAGCCAATGAGCGACCCTGCGTCGATGTCGGCAACCGAGATCTCTTTCGCATCGACAAGATCCGAGTCCGGTCCGACGACCAGGAAGAGTGGCTCCTCGAGGAATTTCGTGGACAACAGGTCATCGTCGAGTTGGGCGGTACGACTGATGCCGAGGTCGATGTCGCCGGCCCGCAACGCGTCGACCTGATTTCGACTCGACATGATCTGGAGATCGTGCTTCACCTTCGGCCAGCGTTGTCGAAACGCTCGTAGATATGTGGGCATGACCTCGAACGACGCAGAGTCGACGAACGCGAGGCGCAGGAGCCCTCCTTCGCCACTGCGAAATTCCTCCATGACCCGGTCGGCCGAGTCGGCGGCCACGATGACCCGCTCCGCCTCGACCCGAAGCACCTCTCCCGCAGCGGTGAGCGAAACCCGGCGGGTCGTTCGATCGAACAGTCGAACGCCGATCTCACGCTCGAGCAGACGGATCTGTTGGCTCAGCGGTGGCTGCGCCATGTGCAATCGGTCGGCTGCACGACCGAAATGCAGTTCATCGGCGACTGCCAGGAAGTACCGAAGGCGTTGCAGGTTCAAGACATCTCCAGCGAACTGATAGCCAAACCATACCAATAAGTGACTCATTGATACGACAAGTCTGCTGACCTCGCCCGGCACAATTCATATGATTGCGCGATGACCTCATTCCGACGCTCCTCGCCAGGTCCTCTCCGGTACAGCGCCACGACCCTCGCCCGCAAGGGAATCTCGGGCGACGATTGGCCTCGTGTCTGGCGTGACCACGAGTTGGAGTCCACCTACGACGTCGTCATCATCGGCGGTGGTGTACACGGTCTGGCAACCGCCTACTACCTGGCCACGAATCACGGCATCACCAACGTCGCCGTAGTCGACAAGGGGTACCTCGGCGGCGGCGGTTCGGGGCGAAATACCGCCATCGTGCGCTCTAATTATCTCACACCTGAAGGTGTCGCCTTCTACGACCGCTCGCTCACGCTGTACAACTCGATGGCCGCCGATCTGAACATCAACGTGATGTTCTCCGAGCGTGGACACATGACACTTGCTCACACCGACAGCGCGCTCAGGACCATGCACTGGCGAGCCGAGGTGAACAAACTGCAGGGCATCGACAGCAGTGTCATCGAACCGAGCGAAGTCAAGAGACTTGCGCCGAGCCTCGACGTCAGTTCGCACCCTCGATATCCAATACTCGGGGCGCTTCACCATCCACCCGGTGGAATCATTCGACACGACGCGGTCGTCTGGGGGTATGCCCGAGCTGCCGATCATCGGGGTGTGCACCTGCACCAAAAGACCGAGGTGCTCGACATCTTGTGTGAAGGCGGCGAAGGCCCCGACGGAAAGGGTGCCGGAGGAAAGGTCACCGGAGTTCGAACGAACCGAGGCGACATCTCGGCGCCGATCGTCGTCAACTGCACAGCCGGTTGGGGTTCGCTCATTTCGAACATGGCCGGCGTCAAACTTCCCATCAACACGCACCCGCTCGAGGCAGCGGTCACCGAGCCCGTGAAGGTCTTCCTTCCGACCGTCGTCGTCAGTGGCTCCCTCCACGTGTATGTGAGCCAGACAGACCGCGGCGAGCTCGTCTTCGGTGCATCCGTCGATCCGCTTGCCACATACTCGATGCGAGGTTCGCTCAGCTTCACCGAGGAACTCGCCGGGCACATTCTCGAATTGATGCCGGGCATCTCGAAGATGCGGTTGCTCCGCCAATGGGCAGGTCTGTGCGACATGACCCCCGACTACTCCCCGATCATGGGATTCACGCCCGTGGAGGGACACCTCACCGACGTCGGGTGGGGAACATACGGCTTCAAAGCAGGCCCAGTGTCAGGAGAACAGATGGCTGAATGTATTGCGACACAACAGACACCGAAGCTCATTGCGCCCTTCACGCTCAAACGGTTCGAGACCGGCGAACTCGTTGGCGAAAAGGGCGCAGCGGCGGTGGGACACTGATGCTGCTCGTACCTTGCCCACACTGCGGACCTCGAAATCAGAGCGACCTCCGACTCCTCGGAGCAAGCGTCCCTCGGCCAGACCCGAACGCCACCTCACGGGCCGAATGGGGCGACTACCTCTACCTTCGCGAGAACCCCGCAGATTGGATCACCGAATCCTGGTACTGCCGCAGCGGCTGCCGGCGATATTTCAGCATCGAACGCCACCAAGGCACAAACGAGTTCCGAATCCCACCGCTGCCTGGAAACAAGCTCGGCACGAGCACATACACGACGATCACCGTGGGTAGCTCGGGCACACAAGCGGGGGCAAACGCTCCCGGCGAGGACGATCGATCATGACTCTGAGCAGGCTCCCGCAGCAGTCCGGTGAGGTCATCGACCGAACCCAACCGCTCACCTTCACATGGAACGGCCGGCCTGCAACAGGCTTCGCCGGAGACACGATTGCGTCGGCGGTCGCAGCCGATGGCAATCGCATCATGTCGCGCTCGATGAAGTACCACCGACCGCGCGGACTTCTCACCGCCGACTACTGGGACCCGAACGGGTTCGTGCAGGTTGGCGACGAGCCCAACGTTCGCTCCGCACACCGACTTCTCGAGCAGGGCCTCACCGTGGAGCCGCAGAATGTGTGGCCTTCACTCGAGTACGACGTGAAGTCGGCCAACCAGCTCGTCGGTCGATTCCTCTCGCCCGGCTTCTACTACAAGACGTTCACCCGCCCACAAAAACTCTGGCCTGCCTACGCAAAAGTCCTCACACAATTCGCACCAGGTGGCACGGTCGACATCGACTCGTCCATGGACTACTTCGACAAGCGGTACACCCACCCAGACGTCGTCGTCGCCGGAGGCGGGCCAGCAGGCCTCGCCTCGGCGACAGCGGCTGCCGAAGCCGGCGCATCTGTCCTGCTGGTCGAACACGAGCACCATCTCGGTGGTCACCTCCGCTGGGGCTCGGACGCCGACCGAGCAGTAGCAGCCGAACTCGAACGTGCCGCCCGCGCAGCAGACGTCGAAATTCTGTCCGATTCCACGGTGACGGGACGCTACGAGGACAACTGGCTGGGCATCGTCCAACGCTCACATCCAATCGCATCCGAGCGTCTCATCAAAGCGCGCGCAAAGACGCTCATCGTTGCGGCGGGGCTGATCGAACGGCCGTATGTCTTTTACGGGAACGACCGGCCTGGGGTCATGCTCTCCGGAGCGGTTCGTCGCCTGATCAACATGTACGCCGTCAAACCCGGGACAAGAGCGGTGGTGTTCACTGCAAATGAGTCCGGCGATGCAGCCATCGCCGATCTCGAACGGGCCGGTGTCGAGATCGCCGCAGTGGTCGATGGCCGGAAGGGCGAGCAGATCCACTCGACCAAGGGCTCCCAGAAGAAGATCGAACAGGTCAAGGTTGGCCTCGGTGACAGCTACGTCGACGCAGATCTGTGCGTCACTGCGGTGGGCTGGACGGCGCCCACGTCGCTGCTGAACATGTCGGGAGATCGGCCCGTCTACGACCCATCCGCAGCACGCTTCTTCCCCGCTCAGACTCCCGACAACGTTCTTGCAACCGGTGGACTGGTCGGTGACGGATCTGTTGAAGAACTCGTCGAGCACGGTCGAGAGACCGGCCTCCTTGCGGCGGGCCGAGCGGCTGCCATCAAGCACCGTCTCCAAGCAGCCACGATCCGAGCAACAGATGTATCTGGAGCCGAACCAGAGATGCCGATCGACGCACGGGGTGCACTCGAGCGGCGGCCACACCCTGAGCTCTATCGCTCGACCACCCACGGCATCGTCGACTACTCCGAGGACGTCAGCTCGAAGGATCTCGTCTCGGCCGCGAAAGAAGGCTACGACTCTGTCGAGCTCCTCAAGCGCTACACCACAGCAACCATGGGTCCCGCACAAGGCAAGCTCGAGACCGTCAACACGGTGGCCGTTCTGGCTGAAGCTCGCGGCGAAACCATCGCCGAGGTGGGTACGACGATCTGGCGGCCCCCGTACGCTCCGCTGACGTTGGGAGCCCTTGCGGGACGCATCTTCGAGCCTGAGCGGGTGTCATCGATTCAACCTTGGCACGAGGCCAACGGCGCAACACCCATCCTCGCAGGGCAATGGATCCGCTCCGAGCACTACGGCGACCCCCAGGCCGAGGTGCGTAATGTACGTCAGAACGTGGGCATCATCGATGTCACGCCTCTCGGAAAACTTGACCTCCAGGGTCCGGATACTCCGAAACTGCTCAACCTCCTCTACACCAACAAGTGGTCGAAGCTCTCGGTTGGTTCGGTCCGCTATGGCATCATGTGTGCTGAGGACGGCGTCGTTCTCGACGATGGCGTCACTGGCCGTCTGTCAGAGAACCGATGGCTGATGACGACCACCTCTTCTGGCGCTGGGACGATCTGGGAATGGGCCGAGAACTGGCTCCAGACCGAACACCCCGATTGGGACGTTCACGTCACTCCCGTCACCACGGCGTTCACCTCGATCAACATCGCGGGACCCAATGCCCGAACTCTCCTGGCCCGGTTGACCGACGTCGACCTGTCGTCAGATGCGTTCGACTACATGCACGTTCGGACCGGTGCGGTCGCAGGCATCGAGGATTGCATCATGTGGAGGATCGGGTTCACCGGCGAGCTCAGCTTCGAGATACACGTACCAGCCGGATATGGGCTTCACGTCTGGGAGACGTTGATGGCCGAAGGCAGCGACCTGGGGATTGCCCCATTCGGCCTCGAGGCGCAGCGCATCATGCGACTGGAGAAGGGCCACTTCATCGTCGGGCAGGACACCGACGGACTGACCAAGGCCCCAACGACCGGTCTCAACGCCCTCATCAAGATGGACAAGGATGACTTTGTGGGCAAACCCGAACTGGGATGGTCGCTCGAGGCTGACTTGCCGATTCTCGTCTCGGTGCAAATGTCCGACCCGACCATCGTTCCCCCAGAGGCATCCCAGATCGTCCGGCCGGGCACGAATGAAATCCTTGGACGAATCACTTCGTCTCGATACTCACCCACCATCGAGAAGTCGATCGGACTTGCCCAAGTTCCCGCCGAGCTCTCGGCAGCGGGTACCGAAGTCACCATCGTGCTCACGAATGGCGACCGCACCACCGCCACTGTCATGGAACACCACGCACACTTCGATCCAGAGGGGAGCCGTCTTCGTGCCTGACGAGACTGCCAGCTTCAAGAGCCCGGTTCTGAACACCTACACGATCGTCGAGGGTGCCGAGCTACAACTCATCGACGAATCATCGAAGTCGAAGTTCGTGATTCGAGCGGCTCCCGGAACTCCTGCGCGAGCATCACTCGCACAGGTGTTCGCGGGAAGCCGACGTTCGAACGATGTCTTGATTGCTGGCACGCGACCCGATGAATGGATGCTCCTCGGGCCTAGCGAACCGGTGCACAGGCGCATCGCCGAATTGCCCGAAGGCGGTCACGTCAGCGTGGTCGACTGGACGCATGGGCGGGCCCAGTTTCGGCTCACCGGTACAGCAGCGACCAGGACCCTCGAAAAGGTCTGTTCACTCGACTGGTCCGATGCAATGATGCCCGACGGTGCGGTGACCTCAGGCTCTGTTGCGATGGTGACGTGCGACCTGATTCGTAGCGACGTGGATTCGACACCCAGCTATCTCATCCTCTGCGATCGCTCATTCGGGCAGTACCTCTTCGACGCGTTGATCGACGCCGGCGACGAGTTCGGTCTCTCCGTCGGCTAGGCATCGACCAACGATCGAATTCGGCTAGACGGCGAGGTCTTCTTCGTCGCCAAGAAGCACGCGATAGATCACGGCACCGATGACGGCACCGAGAATCGGCGCGATCCAGAACAGCCAGAGTTGTGGGATGTAGTCGCCGCCCGCAAAGATCGCCTGCGAGGTCGACCGCGCTGGGTTCACCGAGGTATTCGTGACCGGAATCGAGATCAGGTGGATCAACGTCAGCATCAACCCGATCGCCAATCCACCCATCGCTGGTGCGGCCTTGCGTGCCGTCGCTCCCATGATCACGATCAAGAACATGGCCGTCATCACAACTTCGGTGATGAATGCGGTTCCGACTCCAGACCCGTTCGGGGAGAGGTCTCCATACCCGTTCGCTGCGAACGCTCCTGCCTCCGAACCATCGATGTCGGGCGTCCCCGCGATGAGGTAGACCAGTACGGCGCCGACGATGGCACCCAGCACCTGCACCGCGACATACGCGGCCGCCTTCGCAGCCGGGAAGCGCCCTCCGGCGACCAGTCCGGCAGTCACGGCCGGGTTGAAGTGTCCGCCACTGATGTGACCGAGTGCGTATGCGCCCGTCAAAACCGTGAGACCAAATGCCAGGCTCACTCCAACGTAGCCAAGGCCAAGACTCGTCCCGTTCGCTCCAGTACCGAAGTCGGCTGCGAGTACGGCCGCACCGCACCCGCCCAACACCAGACCCAGGGTTCCGATGAATTCGGCACCCAATTCCTTGATCTCCGTGATCGCTCACCTTCTCGCCGGTACGACGCTTAGGTCGCGACGAGGCGAGTCAGATCGACGGAGCGGACTCGGCCGCGTCGATGATCGACTCCTCGACGAGATAGTCGCGAGCGAGTTCGCTCACGGACTTCCAGTTCTGCGACGAGATCGAGATTCCATCCCGAAGCGCCTGGGCGTGCCTCGTCTTTACGCGCCCAACAACTGCTGGATCCAAGGGCGCAGTCGTCGCAATGAGAGCGACGACCACGATGCCCGCTCGTCCTGCACCGAGCCAGTCGTGTGGCGTGTGCAGGACTCCGTCGGAGCCCTTCATCGAGATCGACGTGCCTCGTTCACCGGCCCGCAACGCCGAATAGGCCAGGTCAGCAACAGTCAGAGTCGTATCCAGTTCGATCTCCGCTGCGCTCGAGCGGATCGCCTCAACTTCGGCACGTGCAACCGAGGCGAACCCGAGCGCTGGACTCGTTCGAGAGGCCAGAGGCTCTGCCACGTTGTCGAGCTGAGAGCCGAGTTGACCGCAGGCAAAACACGCTGAACGCCCAAGCATCGACGCAACCCCACTGTCGACCCCGGTGACACGGCTGGCCCGGTACACGAGGTCAACGATCTCGCGTGGTGCCACGAGGATGGACGTGCTCACCCGATGACCTGGGCATAGAGCCGCTTCCAGTTCTCGCCCAGGATCTTGTCGCGTTCGGTCGAATCGAATCCCACCTCGGTGAGACCTTCGGCAAGGCTCGGAAAGTCTGCGGGTCCGCCGAACCAGTGTGGCCATTCGGGAAAGTTCGGAATGTCCCCAGGGTCCTTCGGGCGATTCCATCGTCCTGAGCGCATCCAGCCGAGCGCATCTGGATCCCATCCGAGCACCGCATCGGTACCAACGGCGACGTGGTCGACGCCAATTTGATCGGCGAGCTGAGCGATCATCTCGCAGTAGGCCGAACGTGAGACTTCGGCTCCCCCCATGAAGAGCGGGTACAACGTCACGCCGATGATGCCACCGCGTGCGGCGACTGCGTTGATCACCTCATCGGGCTTGTTCCGTGGTGCATCGTGAAACCAGAGCGGATTGCCGTGCGTGATCGCAATGGGCTCGGCCGAGGCGTGCACGGCATCGAGCCCAGTCGTATTCCCGACATGGGAGATGTCGATCAGAACGCCGAAGTCATTACATGCTTGGACGATCCGGTTGCCAGCAAGGGTCAGACCACCGTCGTTCGGCTCATAACAGCTCGCGCCAAGGTGATTCGCGAGGTTGTACGTGAGCTGTATGCATTTGACGCCAACATCGGAAAACATCCCGACCAGCTCCGGATCGTCACCCACCATCGACGAATTCTGGAAGCCGAAGAGGAGGCCGAGCACTCCGTCGCGCATGGCGCCATCCATTTCGGCGACGCTCGTCACGATTCGAACGATGTCGCTGTTTTGGCGAACAAGGTGTCGCATCGCTCCGATTCTCTCGAAAGTTCCAGCGGTGTCTTCCCACACGCCGACGGTGGCATGGACAATGTCGACTCCCCCGCTGCGAACCTCCTCGATGACCTCTCGGCTCCACTTGTTGATCTCGAGTCCGTCGATGATCACGTGCGTTCCCCCTCCGGTGGGGTGCCCGGCAGAGGCGGTAGCACCCAGTCGTCTTCGTACGCTTCGAGATGCATCAGGTCGCCGAGGCGTGGAGCCCCTTGGAACAAGGTGACGCGAAGCCAGTCCGTTGACTTCGGCTTGAAGTTGTCCATCCCATATTGGGCCAGCTGAAGTCGCTGGATCTGCAGTGGAAGGTAGCTATCGCTGCAGGCGTTGTCGCGCGGCTCCCCGTATGGCTGATCGGAGATGAACAGCCGCTCGATCGCAAGGAGGTGTTCGGGTCGCATGGCAGCCACTTCACCCAACATCGAGGACGTTGGCCAGCTCTCGAGCTCGAGGCGGAGCGCAGCCATGCGAGTCGCGACATCGATACCCATATCGTGGTCGCCGACCAAGAGTGCCTGGCGGTCGATGCGACGCGGTTCCTCGGTGTTGTTGCTGTACACCCACCAGTTTCGGGCGCTCTCAGCCCGACCAAGGCCGCTCTCTGCCACCCAGCCGAATCTCACATCGAGAAGTGTCCGTGCGGCATCAACGGACATACCCAACTCGAGCTCAGCCGCCTCGCTCACCGCCAACAGGCGATCGACGGTTTCGTCGTCCCAGTCGTCGAGCTCGAGAAGCAGGGACACGACCAGTTCGGCGGTTTCGACAGGCTGATCCATGGCCCATGTCATGATCTCGTCAAACGGCTTTGCGGCGTCGGACACGTTGTCGAACGCCACAGCGATCGATTGCACGACGGGGACGAGTTGAGCAGGTGAGAGAAATGGTGTCGCGTCATCACTCGTACCAGTTCGGAAATGAGCGTCTGCCCAAGCGATCCAAGAACGAAACTTCTCGACCGTTTCGGAGGAGTGTCCGAGCCGTCGAACGCGAACCAACGCGAGCTCGCGAACTCCAACCCATGCGTTGATCACCTTCGGGTGCTTGAACGCATACGGAACCAAACCGAGGCCAGTCGCGTTGCCCAGCCCGAAATAGGTGCGCCAACCGCCGGTGAACGGAACCGCAACGTCGCCACCTCGTACGCGGGCGCAGTGTTCAACCACGTCGTAACTCAACTCGCGGTAGCACCACGCGGCCAAGAACTGGGCTCGATAGGGCGCAGCCAGCGGATGATCAGCCTCGTACCCGTGAAACGACCGCATCCCGAACTTGCCGTTCGCATAGAACGCAGTGCTCCGCATGATGTATCCGGCGTCTCCAACATGTTGCGGATCCGGCTGACGCCCTGCGGCCAACTCCGAAACCAGATATTCGAAGAAACGAACACTTCTGTTACCACGTGTGAGGGCGAGAACATCTGGACCGAGACGTCCTCGCTCTTGTTCGGGCACGTTTCGGCGCAAACGTTCCCATTGGTCGATCGTGAGCTCGCCCTCGATCAATGCCGCAGCGATCTCCCATCGTTCAGCGACCACACGATCGGTGTGCTCATGCTCCTCGAGCGCTTGGAGAAAAGCGACGAAGTGGAATACGTACCCCTCGGCGTCCACCCGATAGGCGACCTCACCTTGGCCTTCGGCATCGAGATCGAGATGCACGCACGATGCGACCCACCCGCGGGAGTGCGCACGGCGAAGGACGCTACGGCTGAAGGAATATCTTGTCAGACGTGCGGCACCGAGCCGGTCGGGTGCCATGACCAGGTCGGGCGCCCGCAACACGTCGCGATGTGCTGCGATGAGATCGGTGAGCTCACGGTCCACAGCGTTGTCGGACATAGTAGAGAGTAGCTCCAACTCGCCCGCGAACGCTGCTCCGGGCCTCTCGATCACCTACTGTCTGGACATGGCAAAGATCGGCATACCCGTAGGCGCACATTTGATCGGCGGCGAGTGGATTTCGACTGGCGACAAGACCACAACGAGCATCAATCCAGCGCGGCCAGGTGAGCCCGTTGGTGACCACCCGGTTGGTGATGCCAGTACCGCCTCAGATGCCGTTTCTGCTGCCGTGGATGCACAACGGGGCTGGCGCGACGTTGGCTACAAGCGGCGGGCCGAAATCCTCGAAACTGCAGCAGCGCTCTTCGACGAGAGAGCAGATGAGCTCGCCATAATCGCCACGCTCGAAGAGGGAAAGATGCTCGCCGAGACGCGCGGTGAAGCGCTCTTGTCTGCCGAGACGTGCCGGTACCAGGCGGCCATCATCAAAATGCCAACCGAGGCGGTGTACCCGTCGGCAAAGCCAGGCGAAACCATTCGAACCCTCCGTGCACCCCTCGGCGTCGTCGGTGTTGTCACCCCGTGGAACTTCCCGATTCTCATTCCCGTCTGGAAGCTCGCCCCTGCGCTTGCTGCAGGAAACTCCGTGGTGTGGAAAACAGCGAGCAATACGCCCCTCGTATCGGTGGCGATCGCCAAGGTCTTTCACGACGCAGGCGTTCCCCCGGGCGTATTGAATCTCATTCTCGGTCCGGGCTCGATGGGTGGCGCGATGATCGAAGACGCTCGCGTCGACGGGGTCACGTTCACCGGTTCGGTTCCGGTCGGATTCGGCATTCGAGACGCTGTCACCGCCCGCAATGGTCGGGTGCAGCTCGAGCTCGGGGGCCACAACCCCGCCCTGGTCTTCGATGACGCCGACCTCGACCTGGCTGTGCCTCTGATCATCGGTGGCGCCATGGGCTCCACAGGACAGAAGTGCACGGCGACCCGCCGCGTGATCGCGGTCGGTTCCATCTACGACGAACTCGTCGAACGGATGGCCTCGTCCGTGACCGACTTGAAGATCGGTGATGGCCTCGACCCCAACGTCTCCATCGGACCGATCGTCGCTCCGCGAGCGCGCGCCGAGGTGGCAGAAGGCCTCGCGAAAGCGATCTCGCAGGGTGCCGAAGTCGTGGCAACCGCAGATGTTCCAGAGACGAGCGAGTGTTTCTTCGCTCCAACCTTGTTGGCGGGCACCACGGAGCTCGACATCTGGAGCGAAGAGGTGTTCGGCCCGATCAGCACGGTGGTACATGTCGAGAACGAAGACGAAGCATTCGCACTCGCCAACGACACCGACTTCGGACTCTCCGCCTCGGTGTTCACGACGGACATGTGGAAGGTCGACAGGGCGATCAACACGCTCGAGGCTGGAATCATCAAAGTGAACGCCCCGACCACTGGCACGGAGCTACACGTGCCGTTCGGGGGCGAGAAGTCGTCTTCAGGCCATGCCCCTCGCGAGCAGGGAGACACCGCGCACGACTTCTTCACTCGAACGCGTTCGGTGTACATCAATCCTGGAACGCCCAACCCGTACTAGCGGGCCTCGTGTATCAGGTGAGCTGAAGGCGGTTCGAGAGCATCAGGACCAGAACTGCCGCAGGAACGGTCGTCATCGCAATCGCTGAACCGACATTGAAGGTTTCCGAGTCGGCGAGAAGGCCGACGAGGAGCGGTGCTCCAAGAAGAGCGATCCGTGTGCCCGCTGTGAGTCCACCGAGCGCCTTTCCGGGCCTCGGTGAGCGAGCTGCCTCGTCATACAACTGTGGAAACATGACCGAGACTCCGATTCCGGCGAAGAACAGGCCGATGAAGACCACTGCGGTTGACGGCACCAGCGTCGCAGCAAGGATGGATACCGCAGCGAGCACGGTGGCACGGTGCAGTACAGTGCCGCCACCAAAACGTTGGACCGCTGCGTCACCGCTGAATCGTCCGGCGACCATACCGCTCGTGAACGCCACATACCCAAGACCTGCCAGGCCCTCAGATGCGCCGAGGTCATCGGTGAGTCGAAAGGCTGCCCAGTCGCTGTTGATCAACTCGGGAAGGACCGCCGCGCCGCCTAGCGCGGCGAAGATCAGAACGATCCGCGTCGTGCTTGCATTGTTCGTCGACGATGAGCCAGCGGCGTGCGAAGCCGGCGCATCCGATGTCAGGAGTCCCGGAGCAACGTAGAACAGGGTGCCCGACAACACGAGGGACGCGATGACCAGATGCACTCGGAGATCGACGTTCCACGCCGCCATTCCTGCGGCGACGAGCCCTCCAACCACCGTGCCAAGGCTCCACATTGCATGCAGCCTGTTCATGACCGGCACGTGCCGTCTCGCACTTATCGCCGACCCCTGAATGTTCATGGCGACGTCGGTGAGGACGTCCGCGACAGCGATCACCGCAAGGACGACCAGCAGGGCCGCTGCGCTCGGAGCGATGCTGACGAACGGCAGCGCTAACACAAGGACCGCCCCGCCTACGATCATCACCCTTTTCGTCCCGAAGCGTTCGACCGTCGAACCCACCATGACGCTTCCGAGAAGCCCTGCTCCAGTTGCCACTGCGATCAGCGCGCCGATCGTCGACAAATCGATGTTGAGCTTGTCGCGAATCCCCGGGAGGCGCGGAACATATGACGCGACGACCGCGCCATTGACCCAGAACTGCGCGGCGATCGAGCGCAGCGCCCGTTGGTCGGTCTGGTCCAGCCCACTCATCAGCCGAGCTCGGCTCGTGGGCTCCACGTTCCCCACACCACCGCAGCGACCACCACCGCTCCGCCAACAAAAGTTGCAACCTCGGGAGCCTCGCTGAAGAAGAGCCACGCCCACAACGATGCGGCGACCGTCTCGACCGGGGTGAACAACCCGACCTCGGCCGCGGGAAGATAACGCGGCGCAACAGCGAGCATGACTCGAGCGAGCGGCCCGAACACCAATCCCATGAGTCCAAGCGCGAGCCAGGTCGTCGAATCATGTCCCCAGGGTGTCGCCGGAACCACTGCGATGAGTGCCATGCCGATTCCGGCGAGGCACACCATGAGCGTCCGGTTCACGTCGGGGAACCTCCTAAGGAGCACGAGACTGCAACCGAACTGGAAGATCGCCGCGACCGCCAGAAGATCGCCACGAACGCTCCCACCCCCGAACGAACCCGAAACCACGATCAACACGCCCACGATGACAATCGCGATCGCTGTCCAAACCCGAGCTGACGTCCGTTCCTTCAAGAATATTGCGCTCAGACCAGCGGCAAACATCGGCGCCGCGGCAATGATCACGACCACGTTCGAGACCGACGTGAGTGTCACCGCAAGCACGAAACACGACGTGCTCCCGGCTTGGAGAGCAGCAGCGAGGAACAACGGGCCACGCGTTCGCCGGATTTCGACGATCGGGTTGACGTGTTGGCCGAACACGAGCACCAACATGGTCACGATCGAAGTGAAGATTCCGACCCACAGGGTCACATCGAATCCGTCGACATCGGCGAGCCGGATGAAGTACGAGTCACTACTCACGGCGAGCATCCCGAAGAAAGCAAGCGCAATGCCCCGTCGTCGTAGCGCATGCTCCACAGCGGGTCTCCTTCGAGCCGATTCTCGGACCTCGCCGAAGACTAGATTCGGTCGGGTTCGCTACCCAACCGGGAGACCCGATGAAGATCGCAGTACAGCTTCACCCCCAGCACGCGACGTACAACCAAATCCGCGAGGCTGCGATCGCGGCCGAAGAGATGGGAGCTGATGTCATCTACAACTGGGATCACTTCTACCCTCTCTACGGCGAGCCTGACGGAGAGCACTTCGAAGCCTGGACGATGCTGGCGTCGTGGGCAGAGGTCACCAACCGGGTCGAGATCGGCTGCCTCGTCACGTGCAACACCTATCGGAATCCGAACTTGCTCGCTGACATGGCCCGTACGGTCGATCACATCTCCGATGGTCGACTCGTTCTCGGCATCGGATCTGGATGGTTCGAACGCGACTATCACGAGTATGGCTATGAGTTCGGGACCGCAGGTGGCCGATTGAACCGCCTCGGCGAAGCACTTCCGGTCATCGAGGACCGCCTGGGAAAGCTCAATCCGGCGCCGACCAGGAAGATCCCGCTTCTGATCGGCGGTGGCGGTGAGAAAAAGACGCTGCAGTATGTCGCACGACACGCGGACATCTGGCACTTCTGGTGGGGCGAGGAGTGGAAACGAAAGTCCGGAATCCTCGACGACTGGTGCGCCAAGGTCGGCCGCGAACCATCCGAGATCACCCGTTCGGTCGGTGTGGATCGAGATCAGGTCGAAGACTTCGACGCACTGTTCGCCGATCTCGCGGCTGTGGACATCGACGAGGTGACGTTGGGCGTCGGCGGACCGGAGTACGACCTGTCCGGCATCCAGCAGTTCATCGACTGGCGGGACTCGCTCTAGCGGTCAGTCACACGCGGACACGGGTTCGCGCCTGACCATGTTCGCTACTGAAGGATCCCGGGAAGCGGCGGCCGAGCAGTTCTCCCGCCATCAATCGTGATGACCTGGCCGGTCACGAATCGACTCTCCGCGCTGGCCAACCACACGACGACATCGGCGACGTCGGCCGGTGCACCAACTCGACCGACCGGGTGCAAGTCCGCGAGCGCGTCGATGACGACCTGCCGATCAGGATGTGCATCGACGTAGCTCGAGTTGAGTGGTGTATCGATCCATCCCGGTGCGATGGCATTACATCGCACGCCCATCGGGCCCAGATCGATCGCCGTAGCTCGTGTCAACCCATGCACTCCCGACTTCGTGGCGGCATATGCGGCGTGGTTGGGATTGCAGCGATCACCCTCGATCGATCCCACATTCACAATCGCCCCGTCACCACTGGCTGCCAAGTGTGGCGCAGCGTGTTTCGTGACGAGCATCGGACCGGTCAGGTTGACGGCAAGCATCCTGTCCCAGCTCGCGCGGTCCTGCTCATCGATCCGGGTCTCCAACATGATCCCTGCATTGTTGACCACAACATCGAGGCGTCCATGTTCGCCGATGACCTTCTGGATGGCAGCCGAAACACTTTCCTCGTCGGACACGTCGAGGGAATAGCTCATGTGGCTGTCGGAGGCCTGCAGGTCACCAACAACAACGGAGACACCCGACGCAGCCAACCCATCCGCGATTGCAGCACCGATGCTCTGCGCTCCGCCGGTGACCAGAGCGACTCGTCTATCCGGCGACATATCCACCGTCGATCGGGAGCGCGACGCCGGTCACATGACTCGAAGCATCGCTCGCCAGATAGAGCATCGACTTCGCGATTTCCTCGGGTGACGGTATTCGACCTTCGGGGATCCCGGCGATGTTCGAGGCGAAGACCTCATCTGGGGTTCGACCGGTCTTCTCGTGTCCCGAAACCAGCAACGGCGTATCGACTGCCCCCGGACACAATGCGTTGATTCGAATACCTTCCGCCGCGTGATCGAGCGCCATTGCCTTGGTGAGAAGGACAACCGCACCCTTGGATGCGCAATAGGCGGGGAGACCTCCGCTCCCGACGATGCCGACGTTCGACGCCAGGTTCACGATCGTCCCACCACTGCCCTGTGTTCGCATCGCCCGGACTGCGGCCCGCGACATGAAGAAGACACTGTCGACGTTCACCCTCATGTTCTGGTGCCATTCGGAGTCGGTCGTCTCGGTGACATCGCCTCGAGTGATCGTTCCAGCGACGTTTGCCAGCACATCGATGCTTCCGAATTCGGTCGATGCGAACGCGACCAGCGCGTCACAAAAGCTTGGATCAGTGACGTCACCGAGCATGATTCGGGTGTCTCCGCCCACAGCCGCGATCGCCGTGGCCGTGGCCTCGGCTCCTGCACTACTTCTCCCGGACAACACCACCTGCGCTCCCGCATCGGCGAAGGCCATAGCTGTTGCGGCTCCGATTCCCGATGTCGCTCCGGTGACGACGGCGACGCGCCCCGTAAGGCCGATCACGAGATTCCCTCGGGCAGTTCAGAACACAGCCGATCGCGATAGGCACCAAGTTCTTCGAGCACCGCACTGTCCATCGCTGGCTCTTCGTAGTCGGCCAGAGCGGTCCGCGCCATCGTGAGGCCCCGGGTGTTCGAGTCGACAGCCCCCATTGCGTTCCATTGCTCGTAGCTGTCGCCGTCCATGAGCTTGGGCATGAAGAACGCGGTCTCGAAATTCGCAAGCGTGTGTTGCGTGCCGAGGTAATGATCGCCGGGTTCGATCTCTCTCACTGCGTCCATTGCCGGATCGAGTTCCTCCATGTTGACACCGCTGCCCAGCTTGTACATCATGCGCATCTGCTCGCCGTCGAGCATGGCCTTCGCATAACTCTGGCAGAGCGCACTCTCGAGGTAGCCGGTGGTCGACAGCACGAAGTTCGCTCCGGCCATGAGGACGCCGTACATGTTTCGCGCGGACTCGTATCCCGCTTGGGCATCGACCAGCTTCGAGGACGAACAACCCCCGCTGCACCGCCACGGAAGCTCGTAGAACCGTGCGAGCTGGCCGACCAACATGTTGATGTGGTCGATCTCTGGGGTTCCCGCAAGCGGTGCTCCGGAGTTCATCGCAACGGTCGCCGTCCACTGCCCGTAGACCGAGGGCGAGCCGGGGCGAATCATCTGCATGAACGCCACACCAGCAAGGGCTTCGGCGCTCAGTTGTGCGACGGCTCCAACGGTGCTTGCCGGCGTGCTCGCTCCGCCCAGCACGAAAGGGCTGAACAGCATCGCCTGGTTGGACGCGGCATACACCTTGACCGCATCGAGCATCGTCTGGTCCCAGACGAGCGGCGAGTTGCAGTTCGCGAGGGATGTGCTCACGGTCGTGTCAGCTACGACGTCGTGTCCGAACACGATTCCCATCATGTGAAGCGACTGCTCGGCCCGTTCTCGTGAGGTCACAGACCCCATGAGAGGCTTGTCGCTGTATCTGAGGAGGCTGTAGGTCATCTCCAGGTGTCGATGCGGAACGGGTACGTCCATCGGTTCGCACAAGACTCCACCGGCCATGTGCATCGCTGGCTCGAGCTGTGCGATCTTGGCGAAGTTGTTGAAGTCCTCGAGGCGCGCGTGGCGCCTTCGGTTCTCCATGTCCAGGACAAACGGTGCTCCGTACGCAGGGGTGAAGATGGTCTTTCTTCCTCCGAGGGACACGGAATGGTCTGGATTTCGAGAAATCATCGTGTATTCGGACGGTGCGGTCGAGATCAGGGCCATCAAGTGCTCCCGATCGATACGTACCCGGTACCCCTCGACCCGCGCTCCAGATGCCTTCCACATCGAGATCGCCTCGTCATCACGGAACTCGATTCCGACCTCCTCGAGGATCGACATCGAGGCATCGTGGATTCGCAGAAGCTGCTCGTGCGGAACGATGTCGAGGTACGGAATGCCACGGGTCAGCTCGGGCAACCACTGGACGGTGTTCGCTTCTCGAGTCGCGCGACGAGCACTACGTCCTCGGCGTTTGGGAGCGGTCGCTGCTGGTTCGGTTGCGGTCATCGCGTCATACCCTCCTCACGTTCGTTTCTCTACCAGAGCGTTTGTCAGGGTTTCGCGTAGAGCGGCCAACACCTCTGCGTCGCCTCCGGGAAGCGTTCGAATGACCTCGCTGAGGTGTGGAAGTGGATGATCAGCCGCTCGATCCCATATCGCCATGGACGAGGTGATGTTGCGAGTGTTGAGTGCACAGATCCCCAGTCCCGCCTCGACAGCGGCCTGAACACCCGAAAGCATGGGGCACTCGAGAATCGTCCTCCACCGGAGTCCACCTCGCCGGAGCGACTCCTCTGCGGCGTCGAGATATACGAGGCCGGGACCGAAGGAGACGACCGGTGTCACCTCGCTCGGATCGAAGCGAACTTCGAAGCCATGTACCCAGGTCAGTGGTTCGGTCCAGAGCACCACGTCGTCGGGACGAACATTGTCGGCTTCGATCTGGACCACCGCCAGATCGACTTCGCCATCTTCGAGCCACTCACCAACGGCGCCACTGAGCTGTACCCGCACATCGAGATGGATCTGTGGGTACATACGTCCGAAACGTGCGAGCACATCTGCGAGCTCGCCACCACGGAGGTCTTCATTTGTGCCGAGACGGACCACGCCAGCGAGGTCGGATCGGCTCAGATGTTCAACGGCATCGTCGTGAGCCTCGAGCATGCGTTCGCCGTACATCAACAAGTCTCGTCCGTCTGGTGTCGCCTCGATCTCGCTCCCTCGTTTGACCAGCTCGAGTCCGACCCGTTCTTCGAGCCGTTTGATCTTCCAGCTGACCGCACTTTGTGTCATCCCGAGACGAGCCGCAGCCTCGGTGAACGTGCCGGTATCGACAACGGCCTTCAAGGCACGGAGCGATTCCACGTCCAGCTTCACTCGATGAGTATGACATAAGTTGACACGACCGCAAACTATGCATGACAATCGCTTCTATGCAGAACAACGTCCCGACCGCCGACGATGGAGACCATGCCTCAAGGGATTTCCATGGTGTCATCGTCGCCGTGGCGATGCCGATGATCGACGCTGGCGAGCGGATCGACGAGCCTGCTCTTCTCGACCACCTCGACTGGCTGCTCGATGCCGGCGTGCATGGATTGCTCGTTCTTTCCGGGACAGGCGAGTACGCCTACTTGCGGCCCGACGAGAAGCGTCGAGTCGTGGAGCTGTGTCTTCCACACATCGATGGTCGGGTACCCGTGATGGTCCAGACTTCTGAGATGAGCGTGACCGACACGGTCGAGTCGTCGAAACACGCCGTCGACCATGGCGCAGACGCCATCATGGTTCTCCCACCATGGCTCGAGAGTCCCTTCGAACGTGGCGTCCTCTACCACTACGAACGTGTGGCTCAGGCGGTGGCGTCCGACATCGTGCTCTACAACACCCCTGCCGCGAGCGGAGTAGAGATCACCCCGGCCATGTATCGCCAACTCCTCGCGATCGACAACATCCGATACATGAAGGACAGCCAAGGAGACCTCAGCCGCATTCAGAAGCTCGTCGCCATCAGCGAAGGCAGCAATGCGAAGGTGCTTTGTGGGGTAGATCCCCTTGCGCCATATGCACTCATGGCTGGAGCAGCCGGGATGATCTGGGGATGTGCCAACATCATGCCGCACGAATGTGTGCAACTCGTCGAACTCATCGATGCTGGCAAGCTCGCCGAAGCACTCGAATTGTGGAAAGCGATGTGGCCCATCAACGCGTTCATGTGGGAGAACGAGCTAGACGTCGGATTTCTCCCTGGAGTCAAAGCTGCAACAGAGATGGTCGGCCGGACCATGGGACCAGTGCGGCGGCCCCAGATGCCGGTGACCGGTGCCGCTCGTCTTGCGATCGAGGCCGGACTCTCGGCCCTGCCGATCAACAACGTGCAGCGATCTCGCTTGAAATGGCGTGAGTGGGACGACGAGCAGGACTGGCTGGTCAAACGGACCGAGCAGAGCGGAGCGGCACGATGACCCCAAAGAAGAAGACAACCCCGGCAAAGAAGACGCCAGTCAAGAAAACGCCGGCGAAGAGGGCGCCTGCCAAGAGAGCGAAGGCGCGCAACTCCGGCTCCGCCGCGAATCAGTTGGCCCGCTCCCTCCACCTCCCCACCCAGGCCATGATCGGTGGCCGGCCTGTGCCGGCAGCCTCAGGGCAGACGTTCGCGACCATCAACCCCGCAACTGGTGAGGAGCTTGCCCAGATCGCACGCTGCGATTCGGTCGATGTCGACCGGGCCGTTGCCGCAGCACGAACTGCATTTCATGGTCCGTGGAGTCGCCTGACCCCCGGAGAGCGCAAACGACTGATCCAACGGTTCGCCACGCTCATCGAGGCGCACGCAACCGAGCTCGCAACGATCGAGACCCTCGAGGGCGGCAAACCAATTGCCGACACGGCGAACATCGATCTCGTCGAGACCATCGAAACGATTCGGTGGCACGCAGAGGCGACCGACAAGGTCAATGACATGCTCAGCCCATCGGGGCCCGGCATCGTTTCGATGATCGTGCGTGAACCAATTGGGGTCGTCGGCGTCGTGCTGCCGTGGAACTTCCCACTGCTCATGGCCGCGTGGAAGCTCGGCCCGATCCTCGCGACCGGAAACACGTGTGTGCTCAAGCCGGCCGAACAAACCTCGATCACAACCCTTCGCCTCGCTGAACTCGCGACCGAGGCGGGAATACCCGACGGCGTCATCAACGTCGTTCCCGGCTTCGGACCCGAGGTGGGTGAACCCTTGGGACGACATCACGCCGTCGACGCTCTCGCATTCACCGGTTCAACCGAGACCGGGCGTCGCTTTCTCCACTATTCCGCCGACTCGAACCTGAAACGGGTCCTGCTCGAGTGCGGTGGCAAGAATCCCTTCGTCGTTATGCACGATGCCGATGACCTCGACAGCATCGCGGACCACGCCGCCAACGCGATCTATTGGAATGGTGGACAGAACTGCTCGTCGAATTCGCGCCTCATCGTGCATCGGAGTCGAAAGGACGAACTACTCGAACTCGTGCTCGAGAAGAGTCGAGAATGGGTCGTGGGCGATCCACTTGACCCCGAGACGAAGATCGGGGCGATGATCGAGCCCGACCACTTGAACAAAGTTCTCGACAACATCAACTCGGGTCATGTCGATGGGGCCGACTGTGTACTCGGAGGACGCCAGGTCCTGCAGACCACAGGTGGCACATTCGTCGAACCCACGATCTTCGACAACGTGACCCCAGGAATGCGCCTTGCGACTGAAGAAATCTTCGGACCGGTTCTGAGTGTGATCACCTTCGATCAGCCCGAAGAGGCGATCCAGATCGCCAACGACACCGCGTACGGTCTTGCCGCCTCGGTGTTCACGTCTGATCTGCGAACCGCCCACCTGGCTGCACGAGCGATCCGAGCCGGAACCATCACCGTGAACACCTATGGGGAGGGCGACGCGGCCACACCATTCGGTGGCTTTGGCCTCTCGGGGTTCGGCGGCCGGGACAAGAGCCTGCATGCGCACGAGCAGTACACCGAACTCAAGACAATCTGGATCGACCTGCAGTGAGCACGACGCGTACATCGAGTGCCATCTCGCTGATACCGACCTACGACAACAACAACGGCTGGCACGAAATCCTGCCCCCGCCAGACGAGCCTTCAATCCTCACCGGAAACATCTCGTGTGACTATCTGGTGATCGGTGGCGGGTATTCAGGGCTGGCTGCGACCCGTCGTCTGGCCGAGCTCGATCCCAGCTCTGACATCGTGCTGGTCGAAGGTGACCGAATCGGGAACAATGCTGCGGGACGTTCCTCGGGATTCGCGATCGACCACGCACACAATCTTCGAGCCAAGAGTTTTGCCGATGCGAAGGCAGCGGCCACGGCGGCGATCACGATGAACCGGGCGGGCCTCGACTACCTCGACACGGTGATCACCGCCAACAAGATCGATTGCCAGTGGGTCAAAGAGGGCAAATACCATGCTGCAGCGACATCGCGCGGCGTCCGGATGCTCAGACAGTTCGCCGAAAGCCTCGATGGCATCGACGAGGAGTACTCGACGATTTCCGCGAACGATTGTGAAGAACTCTTCGGCACCAGCTACTACAGCGCTGCCCTGCACGCACCCCACTGCTATCTCGTACAACCTGCCGCGATGGTTCGAGGCCTCGCAGACACACTTCCCGAAAACATACGGGTATTCGAGAACTCGATGGTCACCAACATCGAGTTCGGACCCCCACACACGGTCCACACCGAGCGCGGCTCCGTCTCCGCGCCGATCGTGGTGCTCGCCACCAACGGTTTCACCGAGGGCTTCGGATTTCTTCACAAACACCTGATCCCCCTCATCACCTGGGGGTCGATGACGCGAGAGCTCAGCGACGATGAAGCAGGACGGATCGGCGGGGCAAGCAGCTACG
>CAJQNJ010000192.1 GCA_905479685.1 uncultured Acidimicrobiales bacterium | reverse complement strand
CGGCGAGCTCACCAGGCGAGAAGGGCTTGACGAGGTAGTCGTCGGCGCCCAGGTCGAGCCCGACGATGCGGTCGGTTTCTCCGTCACGGCCCGACAACACGATGATCGGCAGCCGGAAGGTGCCGCTGGACTGCTCTCGCTGGCGTACCCGACGGAGGATGTCGAGACCGCCGATGCCAGGCAGCGACAGGTCGAGCACGATCAGCGACGGCGGCGACGACTCGATCTGCTCGATCGCGCTGACGCCATCTTGCACAGACTCGACAGAGAAGCCGTCGGCCTCGAGCGCCCACGTGACGCTCGTGCGAACACCCTCGTCGTCGTCGACCACGAGCACCCGCCGCGGACCGTCGTTTCGGCTCACACCCACATGCAGACCGTATCCAACTGGCGGGTACCGGATTCGCAGCAGCCGCCGTGGCGGCGTCGTTGAGGAACTGTTGAGATCGGGTTGTTCGATCCACGAACTCCGATCCCTATGGTCGCAACAGCGGACCCCAGGGTGCGCATTCACGCCGAGTCATGGGGGCTCGGGGACGAAACGAGGGGATTTCACCATGTCCGACATGAAGCTCGCGCTCTACCTGCCGAATTTCCGAGATCACGTCACGATCAAGGAGCTCGAAGACCTGACCGAACTTGCGGAGGAGCTCGAGTTCGACTCGATCTGGACGCTCGACCGCATCATCGTGCCGGAGGCATCGGACCGTGCCGAGATGGAGTATCCGTTCGGGATGATGAAGGAGTTCCCGCTCCAGATGCCCGTGTCGTCTGGCGGCAAGTGGTTCCAGGGCTGGCCGCTCATTCCGTGGCTCGCTGCGAAGACCGAGAAGTGTCGGATCGGGATGAGCATCACCGACACTCCGTACCGCTCCCCCGGCGTGTTCGCCGCCGAGATCGCGACGATCGACCACCTGTCGGGCGGCCGCGTCAACGTCGGTGTCGGCGCAGGTTGGATGCCCGAGGAGTTCGCTGCGGCGAGTGCCACCGACATCTTCCCGCGACGGCACGCCCACGTCCGTGAGACGATCGAGATTTGCCAGGGAATCTGGACCAACGAGACCTTCGAGTACCACGGCGAGTTCGCCGACTTCGGCCCAAGCGGCTTCGGTTGGGAACCGGTCCAGAAGCCGCACCCGCCGATCTTCATGAGTGGTCTGGTCAACCCCGAGATCTCCGCGAAGAAAGTCGCCAAGTACGACCTCGCCGGCTGGATCGGTATCCAGGACACCCCTGAGGATCTGAGTGTGTGGCTGAAGGCGATCGGCGAGGAACTCGACAAGCTCGGCGCCAAGTCGGTCGACCAACTCGAGGTCTCCAGCATGCTCTGGTTCGCGATCACCGACGAGCCGACCGACCAGACCCGCAACGGCAAACTGACCAATCTGCTGGTCGGCACCCAGGAGCAGATCACCGCCAACCTCATCGAGCTCAAGCAGGCCGGGATGACCATGCCGTTGATCTGGCCGCCGTTCGCCGACGTCCCCACCTCGAAGACGCTGGAGGACCTCAGGGTGCTCAACGACGAGATCCTGCCGGCGGTCAACGCCGCGTAGGTTGCTGCGATGCGGCTCTCCGAGGATCGGGCGCTCGAGCTGCTGCGGGCGGACAGCCACGGCTTCATGGCCACGCAGCATCCCGAGCGCGGCATCGACGTCGGCCCGACGGTGTACGCGGTCGTCGGCGACCACCTGGGTTCGCCGGTCGACCTGGTGAAGCCCAAGTCGTCGACGCGGCTCCAACGCGAGCGGAACCTCGAACACGAGCCGCGCGCAACGATGGCGATCGAATGTTGGGATCGCGACGATTGGTCGAAACTCTGGTGGGTCCGCGCCCGGCTCCGTTGGGTGGGTCATGGCCCACACGACCAGACGGAGCCGATCGCCGACCGGTTGTCCGAACTCTTCGTCCAATACCGGGACAAGCCCTTCGCAGCAGTGCACGTCTTCGACATCGAGAGCGTCACCGGTTGGGCCGCAAGCGAGATCATGGAGGTCTGAGATGAATCTGGCCGTGTGGATCGAACGGAACGGGCACCGCTGGCCTGATCGCCCGGCGATCGCCGTGGGCGACGACGTCCACGCCGACTGGGCGACTTGTGCCGCAACCGTCGCTGCAGTCGCCGGCGGGTTGCGGTCAGGGCACGGACTGGAGCCGGGCGACCGCGTTGCCATCCTGATGCGGAATCGGCCGGAGTACATCGAGGCGCTGTTCGCGATCTGGAGCGCTGGGCTGGTCGCCGTGCCGGTGAACGCCCGACTCCATCGTGACGAGATCGCTCACATCGCACAGCACAGCGGAGCGCAGCTGATGATCGTCGACGACGAGCACGTCACCGACACCGCTCCACTCGTCGATGACATCGACAGCCTCGATGCACTCGTCGTCGCTCCGGGCCATGACTGGGATGTCCTCGTCCACTCGGATCCGATCACACTCGTCGACCGCGCACCGACCGATGCGGCCTGGCTGTTCTACACGAGCGGGACGACCGGTCGCCCGAAGGGTGCGACCCTCTCCCATCGCAACCTGCTGATGATGTCG
>CAJQNJ010000191.1 GCA_905479685.1 uncultured Acidimicrobiales bacterium | reverse complement strand
CGAACGCGCGACGCGAATACCCGGCGTGCGAAAGGAGGTCGAGCACCGAATCACGAAGCCGTCCCTTCGAGGGCACGGCAATTCTTGGTCGTGCAGATTCGCTCACTGGCTGTTGGCTGCTACAAAGGCTTGTTGGAGCTGTGCGCGCGCTTCGCGCAGTGTGGGTTCGTTCTCGCCGAGCCGGCCTTCGAGTCCGTCGACCAGAGCACTCAGGCCGTCGATGGCGAGTGATGCTTCGTTCAGGTTGGGCGGGTTCTGGCGGAGGTGGATCGCAGCGAGTTCGTACATACCCATGGCGTGGTTTGCGATGACGGCTTCTGGAGGTGTGGTGGCAAGTTGGCGCTCGGTCTCGGCCATCTGTGCGACCGCTGCCTCGAGCTGGGCGCGCTCCTCGTCGCTGAGCTCGTCGAGGGACGGAATGCCCAGGGCAGCGGCCAATGCGGCATCGTCCATCTCGGCTGGGTTCGAGGGTGGTGCCGCAGTCGCGGACTGTTCCCCTGCTTCTCGGTCTGGTGTATCTCGGGGAACTTCGTGCTCGCCGCCTGGTGTCCACAAACTCATCGTGTTCGGTCCGTTCTCTGCTACTCGGCAACTGCCCGACGGCCCTCGCGGAGGGTGGACGTGAGCAATTAGCTGGTTTTCGTGGTTCCCAGCCTATGCTTGGAGCTTGACAATTTGTTCTGAAAGCGGACCGATACCGTCTAACGGCAGCTATCGGGCCCGCCCAGCCACTTGCGGGTGCGCTGGGTCTACGGAGAAATGCGCGCTATTCGCGTGCCTGACGACGTTTGACCCGGTTCCTCGCGGCACAGAGCCCGATGGAAAGGATCTGCCATTGCGCAGTGATCAGTCATAGCTGAGAAGCCCGAAGCCAGGATCAACGAACGTATTCGTACACGCGAAGTTCTGCTCGTTGGTCCAGATGGCGAGAAGCTGGGCGTTCGTCCCACACCAGAGGCGCTCCGAATGGCGAGCGACATGGAACTCGACCTGGTCGAGGTTGCGAGCAAGGCAAACCCACCAGTTTGTCGAATCATGGACTACGGCAAGTGGAAGTACGAACAGTCTCAACGTGAGAAAGAGTCTCGCAAGAAGAGCACGAACGTCACCGTCAAGGAGATGAAGTATCGGCCAAAGATCGGCCAGGGGGACTTCGACACCAAGACAAAAAAGGTCGAGAAGTTCCTGGGCGAGGGTTCGAAAGTAAAAGTCACGATCATGTTCCGTGGTCGTGAGATGCAACACCCAGAACTCGGTCGCAGAATTCTCGATCAGGTGGCTGACGTTGTCGATTACATCTCCAATGTCGAGTTCGGGCCGAATCTCGAAGGCCGGAACATGATCATGGTGCTCGGCCCTGACAAGAAGAAGATTGCTGCGGTCAAGAAGGCCAGAGACGAAGCGGCTGCTGCTGCCGAAGCTGAAGCCCTCGCCGAAGTTGGGTC
This sequence comes from uncultured Acidimicrobiales bacterium, assembly GCA_905479685.1. Classification (GTDB taxonomy): domain Bacteria; phylum Actinomycetota; class Acidimicrobiia; order Acidimicrobiales; family SHLQ01; genus SHLQ01. The sequence goes on along the minus strand of CAJQNJ010000191.1, from coordinate 5,107 downwards.
GGACAGCCCTGACGCCAGCGAAGAAGCCACATCGAACGAAGAAGAGTGAAAGAGGTTGTCCTCATGCCAAAGATGAAGACGCACCGGGGTGCTGCAAAGCGCTTCAAGAAGACCGGATCGGGAAAGCTCCGCCGCAACAAAGCGGGCCGGAACCACATGCTCGAGAAGAAGAGCACAAAGCACAAGGCGCGGTTCCTCGGTGACGCCGATGTTGCCAAGGCCGATGCCAAGAACATCGACAAGATGCTCGGAAACTGAGCGAGAGACGTAGGAAGGAACTGACATGGCACGCGTCAAGCGTTCGGTCAGCGGCCGTAAGAGCCGCAAAGCAACACTCAAGAAGGCAAAGGGGTACTACGGCAACAAGAGCCGTTCGTATCGTTCGGCCAATGAACAGGTCATGCATTCGGGGAACTATGCGTTCCGCGATCGTCGCGCGCGCAAAGGTGAAATGCGCCGCTTGTGGGTGCAGCGAATCAACGCAGCTTGCCGTGAGAACGACACGACCTACAGCCGCTTCATCTTCGGGCTGAAAGAAGCAGGTATCGAGGTGGATCGCAAGGTTCTTGCCGATCTCGCCGTCACCGATGCTGGTGCGTTCAGCGCCCTGGTGCAGTCGGCGAATGCCGCCGCCGAGTCGAGCGCTGCCTCTGTCGCAAAAACAAACGAAAGTGCGGCAGCCTGATCCTCGAGCTCTCCGCTCGAAACCCACGGGTTGCAGACGTCCGGCGTCTGCTGCGCCAAAAGGCGCAGCGGCGCCGGACGTCCCGTTTTGTGGTCGAAACCCCCAAGCTGGTTCTCGAAGCATTCGATTCAGGATTGCTCGTCGACTATGTCATCGTCCCCAGCGACGTCCATCCCGACCCCGAGATCGCCGAGCGCTGCGATTCTGACAGCGTGCGATTGTTCGGACTGGCCCCTGAGGCATTCTCGAATCTCTCCGATGTTCGAACTCCGCAGCCAGCGCTCGCTGTGGTCCACGCCCCATCGCTCGTGGTTGACGAACGATTTGCTGCCGATGCGGGCATGTTTCTGGTTCTGGTGGATGTGGCCGATCCTGGAAATGTCGGGACGTTGATACGGACGGCTGAAGCGACGGGTTGTTTGGGAGTGATTGTCACGGCCGAGACGGCCGACGTTCTTGCGCCGAAAGTCGTGCGTGCGTCTGCTGGTTCGATCCTGCGTGTTCCGGTGGGCGAAGTTCTGCTTGACGAGGTCACCTCGATCGTGGCGCGACTTGGCGCTGTCTCTCTGGCCACGACGATGGATGGTCAACCGTACGACGATGTAGAGATCGACCTGGAGAAGCCTGTTGCCCTTCTGCTGGGAAGCGAGGCCCACGGTCTCAGCGCCGAGGTTCTCCACGCCGTGGACGAAGTGGTCTCGATCCCGATGCACGGATGTGTCGAGTCTCTGAATGTGGCCACTTCCGGGGCGGTGCTTGCCTTCGACCATGCCCGAAAGCTCAGGGAACGCAGGACCTCGCCGACAAACGCACCCGATCGGTGACACCATCGGGCAGACTGTCGGGGTGGAACTGGAATCCCTCGTCGAACGCGCCCAAGCCCAAATCCGCGAGGTTGAGAGCCTCGAGGAGCTCGCTGATATCGAGCGATCCTTTTTGGGTAAGAAGGGCGAGCTGACACAGCAGAAGAAGACACTCGGTTCGCTCGACGCCGACGCTCGAGGTGCCGCAGGTCATGCGCTCAATGACGCGGTATCTACCCTGACAGCTGTTGTCGGTGCGAGACGCGCAGTTCTCGCGGCGGCGTCCGAGGCGCAACAGCTCGAAGCTGAGCGACTCGATCTCACCGAGGTCCTGTCCGAGGTCGAGCGAGGCCATCTTCACCTCGTGACCCAGGCGCGCGACCGGCTCGAGGACGTCTTCGTTGGCATGGGCTTCACTGTCGCCGAAGGACCCGAGGTCGAGTCTGCCTGGTACAACTTCGAGGCCCTCAACATCCCAGAGTGGCATCCAGCCCGCGGAAGTTTCGACACGATCTTCGTCGATCTCGGAGAGCCCGAAGAGGTCATGCTCCGCAGCCACACCTCGCCGGTTCAGATTCGCACGATGGAAAACAATGAACCTCCGATCTACATCGTGGCCCCGGGGCGGACCTTTCGAACCGACACCGCCGACGCGACCCACTTGCCTGCGTTCAATCAGATCGAAGGTCTCGTGATCGATCGCGGCATCGGCCTCGGTGACCTTGCAGGAACGATCGACAGCTTCGTCAAGGCGTTCTTCGGACACGAGGTCAAGACACGCCTTCGCCCCAGCTATTTTCCATTCACCGAACCGTCTGCTGAGTTCGACATAAGTACGCCATCAGGCGATTGGCTCGAGCTCGGTGGGTGTGGGGTGGTGCATCCTGCCGTGCTGCGAAACTGCGGAATCGATCCCGAGATCTGGCAGGGTTTCGCGTTCGGCTTCGGCATCGATCGTTTGGCGGTCATGCGCTACCAGCTCGACGACATCAGAGAGCTCGTCAACAACGACGTCCGCTTCCTCTCCCAGTTCTAGTTGCAAGGACGTAGAGAACATCATGAAGGTACTTCTTTCTTGGCTTCAAGAGTTTGCGCCCGGTATCGACGGTGATCCCGTCGAACTCGGAGAGCAACTGAGCGCGCTCGGCTTGGCTGTCGAAGAAATCACCGTCACGGGCCAAGGCCTCGATGGAATCGTCTTGGCCAAGGTCTTGGAGCTATCGCCACACCCAGATGCGGACAAGATCCAGCTCGTACAGGTCGATTCGGGCGATGGACAACCGCTGCAGGTCTGCTGTGGAGCGTTCAACATGTCAGTGGGCGACTTGATCCCATTTGCGACCGTCGGCACTGTGATGCCGAACGGTATGGAAATTGGCCAACGGAAGATGAGGGGTCAACTCAGCAACGGCATGTGCTGTTCGGCTTCAGAGCTGGGTCTTGGAGATGATCACGACGGGATCATGCTTCTCACGGACCGAGCCTCGGATTCCGGCGTTGGTCAGCTGATCTCCGAAGTGCTCGGTCTCGAGACCGACATCCTCTGGGACCTCGAGGTCAATGCCAATCGACCCGACGCGATGTCGGTTGCGGGAGTTGCGCGTGATCTTTCTGCAGCGATGGGTGTGCCGTTCGCGTATCCCACGTATGACGTCGATCGCTCCGGCGAGGACGCCGCTTCCCACGTCACCGTCGACGTGCTCGACCCATCTCTATGTGGGCGGTTCACCGCTCGAGTCCTTCGAAACGTGACGGTCGGCGAGTCGCCTCAATGGATGCAGAACCGACTGATTGCGCTCGGCATGCGCCCGATCAACTCGGTGGTCGATGTCTCCAACTACGTCATGCTCGAACTCGGTCAGCCCAACCACACGTTTGATCTCGATCTGGTTCCGGATGGCCACCTTCGGGTCCGGCGAGCGTCCGAGGGTGAGCTGATCACCACGCTCGACGATGTAGAACGAACACTGGTCTCGACGGACGGCTTGATCACGAACTCATCCGATGAGCCCATCAGCATTGCAGGTGTCATGGGTGGCGATTCCACAGAGATCTCGGATTCCACCACCACTGTGTTGCTCGAAATGGCGTGGTGGGACCCGCCATCGATCTCCAGAACCGTCAAGCGTCTGAATCTGCCCAGCGAGGCCTCGACCCGGTTTCGACGAGGGGCTGATTGGGGTGAGAACATCGACCGCGCAATGGATCGCTTCTGTCAGCTTCTCGGGGAGGCAGGAGCGACAACGGCGCCGGGACAGGTCGACGTCGTTGGGCAGCTTCCTGACACCGGCCCAATGGCGGTCAGGTCGACAAAGGTCAACAGTTTGCTTGGCACCGAGTTACTTCCCGGTGAGATGTCGAACCTCCTGACCTCGATCGGTTTTGGGGTGAGCCTCGATGGCGACGATCTGCACGTGACAGTTCCGACGTGGCGTTGGGACTGCACAAGCGACAATTTGGCTGACTTCGAGGCAAATATCGCAGAGGAAGTCGGGAGGATGTACGGCTACGAAGCCATCCCGAAGACCGTGCCCAAGGGCGAGCAGGCGGGACACCTGTCGACGTATCAGACCGAGCGCCGGCTGGTCCGCAACGTTCTTGTGGGTGCCGGCTGCAACGAGACCCAACCGATGCCGTTTCTCGCGCCTGGAGATTTGTCCAATGTCGGCCTCCATGACGAAGGTGTTCAACTCTCGAACCCCTTGGATGCATCCGAGTCGGTACTTCGGTCATCGTTGATGCCCGGACAGCTGAAATCGATCGCGTACAACCAGTCGCATCGCATCCCGTCACCCAAGTTCTTCGAGTTGGGAACAGTCTTTCTGACTCCACCTGAAGGTGAGCTCTTGCCCGATGAGCACGAATTCCTCGCTGTTGCGCTCGCCGGTGACGATGCTCCGGCTGCCGTCGCAATTCTCCACCTGCTCGAACACGCTCTTACGCTCCCGAACGTTCAGGTCCGGCCGTCCGCATCGCTGCCTGGAATGCATCCGACCCGCTCCGCTGAAGTGATCATCGCTGGTCGATCGCGCGGTGCTGTGGGTGAGGTTGCTCCATCGGTCCTTCGCCGCTTTGGCGTCGAGGGCCGGGTTGCCTGGCTGCAACTCGACCTCAGCGAGATTCTCAATGGGCCGCACGGAAAACGTTCCTACGCTCGGGTTTCGAAGTACCCGTCGAGCGACATGGATCTCGCATTCACCGTTCCCTCCGACGCGGGCGCGGACAAGGTGAGGACGACGATCAAGAAGGCAGCCGGCGAACTGCTCGTAGCCCTCGAATTGATCGACGTGTACAGGGGATCAGGCGTCGCTGAGGATCATCGCAGCCTGACGTTCCGACTTCGCTTTCAGGCGCAAGACCGAACGCTGACTGTGGCCGACATCACTCCGGTTCGAGATGCGGTCATCAACGCGGTGGCGAAACACAATCGTGGCGTGCTGCGGAGCTGAGTCCTGACTGGAGGGATTGCGTCGGGCCGCCTGTCAGAAGGACGAATGCACGCCCCGTGACCAACACGGTGAAGACGGCGAGCGTCGATTTCCGATCAAACGCATCAACATCAATCCGGCTGCATTACTATGCAGTCACATGAATCCAAGATAGGCTCTTGCACTGTGTC
>CAJQNJ010000190.1 GCA_905479685.1 uncultured Acidimicrobiales bacterium | reverse complement strand
CTTGGAGAAAGTGTTGCACCGCTCGATTGAGCATGAGTCCGCGCCACATGAGGGCCGTCTCTTCGGTGTCGACGAGGAATCCCATCGACACCACCTCGATCTCACCCATTCCCATCGAGACGATGTGCGGGGTGATCTTTCCCGAATCGACGGACCCTTCCAGTCGACCATCGACGCCGAGTAGTCGAGGGATCGAGTATCCCCAGATGTCGGCGTCCAGAACCCCGACCCGAAAACCTTGAATCGCCAGCGCTGCGGCCAGGTTTGCTGTGATCGACGATTTGCCGACACCACCCTTGCCACTGGCGATCAGCACGCAGCGTGTTGTCGAGGGCACCGCGGTGTCGGGTGCGTTCTGGCTCACCTTGAACCGTGCCACCTTCATGACCTCTGACTTCTCGTCTTGGGAGAGCTCGGTCCAGTTGATCTTGATGTTCTCGACCCCCGGCAGGCTGAGGACTCGCGCCTTGATGTCTTTTTGGATCTGGGATCGTAGAGGGCACCCCGAAGTAGTGAGCGCGATCGTGATCCGGGCCGTGCCGTCCTCATCGACCGATGCGCTCTTGGCCATCCCGAGCTCGACGATGTTGGAACCGAGTTCGGGGTCGATCACGCCACGGAGCACACCCATGAGATCGTCAGTGGTCGGCATGTCGGTCATGGTTTCATTCTACCGGTGGCAGTCGTTGCGACTTCTCTGCTGTACAGCTTGTCGCCTCGCGACATTTTTGCCTCGACTTCCTCGTACCACCTTCCGATACAATGTCCACATCGAACTCCGGAGGTTCCGACATGATTGCACTGACCGACAACGCCACCGTCAAGGTTGCAGAGCTCATCGGCGCTGAGGATGAAGCTGACCTCGCCCTTCGCGTTGCTGTCCGCCCAGGTGGATGTTCGGGCTTCAGCTACGAGATGTTCTTCGACTCCGAAGTTGCCGACGACGATCTCCTACAGGAGTACGGCGACGTCAAGTTGATCTGTGATCCATCGAGCGCACAGATGCTCGAGGGTGCGACTCTTGACTACACAGAGTCGATCCAAGAGACCGGGTTCAAGATCAACAACCCGAACGCCGAGCGAACCTGCGGGTGCGGTTCTTCGTTCAGCTAGGACCAATTCGGCCCTTCGGCCGTCAGATCAGATCTTCCGCTGGCGGCCCTCGGGGCCGTCAGCTGTGCTTTTGGCCGTCACGCTCAGAGCAGGTCGAACATTTCGATCGTCTCGTCACGATCGAACGCGAAATGTCGGGCTCCGACGATCATCCCTGACCCATCCATGACGAACAGTGAAGGCTCGAACTCCAGTTGCCATTCGGCGAGCAGTGGGGCAACGGTGGGGAAATCTCCGTCGTTCGCTTGTGCGGCGAAACTCTCCCAGACCTCGGCGTGGACGACATTGATGTCTGAGCGGCCCTGGGCCGCGTCGATGACGAACTCGAGGGACGGGCCACACACATCTGTTTGGCAGAACCCCGGAGTCGAGATGATGAGGGCTGTCGGCAGATCGTTGGCGAGAGCCTCGGTGAGCGTGAGCTCGTGGAACGGACATGGCTCCGTGCGAGTGCAGATCGGATCGACACCACGAGGGTTGTCGAACGTCGGTGTATCGAACGCAGGAAGCTGATCTCCGACCTGAAACAGTGTGGTCTTGGACCGATCGACCACGATGAATTCGACGTCGCGATCGCTGAAGTCGGCCCGCGCCACGAAGCTCCCGGTTTCGGTAGGCGTGAATTCGAGTGGGTAGTACGGCGTGAACTGGCCCACACCACGTACGTCGACGGTTTGTGAGCCGATCACCTCACCGTTGCGAAGGATCTCGATGTCGACCGATGCTGGCGGGTCTGTGATCATCGGCAAGCCGTCATCGGCGATGACGACGAAGGGAAACCGTTGCGGGCCGTTGTTCGCCACAGCGACACTGGCCTGTTGGAAGCCATCGGGGAACCGCACGCCAAGACGTGCTGGCTGAAGAGTGGGCTGCGCCTCGCTGCCGCATGCCGCCAGCGTGACCAGGGCTGCACTTCCTGCGAGGAAGGTCCGTCGATCAATTCTGCGCTTGTACATCGGCGTTCACGGTATCGGCCACCAGCAGGTGAAGGCTATGAGCGGTCAGGCGAGTACGGCGATCGCTTCGATCTCGACCATTGCGCCGAGCGGCAACGCTTCTACAGCGAACGCGGCTCGAGCTGGACGGTGATCTCCGAAGGACTCGGTGTACGCCGCGTTCATGTCGGCGTAGTAATCGATGCTGTCGAGTAGGACGGTGGTCTTGACGATGTTGTCGAGTGAGCCGCCTTCAGCCTCGACGAGCGCGGCGAGGTTCCTCACCGCTTGGCGAACCTGCGCATCGAGCCCATCGACGAGCGCTCCGTCGACCAGGCCGAGTTGGCCTGAGATGTACAACGTGTTTCCGGCTCGGATGGCGGGAGTGTATGGACCGACTGGCTTCGACATGTCTTCGATCGTAACCGCTACGCTCGCGGTCATGGTCGGAGGAATCATCATCGTTGTTCTGCTGCTCGTCGTGTTTCCCGTCGCGATCATGATGAGTGGGGCGATCTTCGCCGCGCTCATCGGAACCACGTCGAAGAATTCCGTCGACGCGCAACACGAGGATTCCGAACTGCTCGCGGTCTCCGAGCAAAATCCGTACGACCGCTGAGGTTCCTCGCTCAGTTGCCCGATGTTCCGCCGGCGTCCGTGCGGTAGGTGCCGTCCCGAGGCGGTTCGGGCACCTCTGCGCAGTCGTCGGGAAGGTCCGCAGTGTCGACGACTCGCCCGTGGAGGTTCAACAGCCGGCGCAGCGTCGGTGTGGCACGCTCGAGGACCACTGTTGGAAGCCCCGTGAGCAGGTCTTCCATCGGCCGAACGAACTTGGGAAGGTATTGCAGGAGCAGTCCGGTTCGTTCGGCATCGCTCTCGTTCGGCATGGCGCAATGCCAGCACGCGCCATTGAAGATCACGATGTCTCCGGCAACGCCGATCATCTGCTTGGACCGACTGTCGAATTCATCGCGAGTGTTCGGAAACTGGAGCAAATCTTGTGTCCCAGGAGCCCATGCCGTTGCTCCAGACTCAGCGGTGAAGTCGTCGAGGAGGATGGTCACCTGACAGTTCAGCGGGTACGCCGTCGAGAATCGTCGCGGATACGCCGACTCGTTGTAGACGTCCCAGTAGGGGTAATCGATGTGCGCTCCTTGCCCCCTGCCACCGGGGAGAACACGGTTGGCGCCGACCGAGCCGAGGGTCGCTCGGTCGCCAAGCAGTGTGTCGACGATGGCGAGGACTTCCGGTATCTGAACCATCCGCTCGAACACCTCGCCGAGATGCAACACGTTCCACACGCGGTAGCGCTCACCGTCTCGATCGGCGGGTGCCGCCCGAATCCGCTCGCGTGCGTCGGCGAGGTCGGCCGGCTCGATCACGTTGGTCAAACGGATTGCTCCTTCGCCGTCGAGGAGTTCGTCGGCGAGTTCTTCAGCGCGGTCGGCAACCTCTTGCGGTGTGATGGTCAGCATGAGCGAAGCCTATGAGATGTCTCGATGCGGGTGCTCAGACAGGCGTGGGTGGAACGAGGACGAGCTTTCCGGCGAAGGTCTTGTCCAGAAAATCCTGCTGTGCTGTGGCGATGTCGCGTAGCGGATATGTCTGGGCCACCAGGGGAGTGATCTCGCCGCGTTCGATGTAATCGATGAGATTGTCGAAGACCTCTTTGGGCTGATACGTGCAGCCCATCAAAGAGAGATCTTTGAGGTAGAGCGTTCGCACGTCGAGCTCGACGATCGGACCAGCGATTGCGCCAGCACACACGTAGCGGCCCTGCTTGCGTAGGAGTTCGAGCAGGGGAGGCCAGCCTGGCCCAGCAACAACATCGACGACGACGTCGAAGGAATCGCTCCCGAATGCATCGAGAAGATCGGCGCTACGGTCGACGAGCTCGTCGGCACCGAGGCCTTCGAGTTGTGACCACTTGGGCTTCGATGCCACCGCGGTGATCTGGGCTCCTCGACGGGCCGCGAGTTGAATCGCCGCCGATCCAACGCCGCCCGACGCCCCGGTGATCAGCACACGCTCGCCGTGGTTGAGGCCTACTCGGTGCAACATCCCTTCGGCGGTGGAGTAGGCGCAGGGAAACGAGGCGAGTTCGATGTCGGTCAGATCGGAGTCGACCGAGAAGGCCTCGCTACTGCGAACGGCGCAGAACTCCGCGAAACCACCGTCGATCTCAGAACCCATGGTGATACACCCGGTTGGGTCGGCATCGAGCGCCGCCTGCATCGTGCGCAGCATCACCCGCTCGCCGATTCGAGATGCGTCGACGCCTTCGCCAACGGCAACGACTGTTCCGGCGGCATCTGCGCCTTGGATCAGAGGGAATGAGAGACCTTCGCCAGCCCAGCCGCCATCGATGTCGACGGACTCTTGGTAGCCGCTTTCGCCTCCAGCATCGGTACCTGAGGTGACCGATTTCGAGTACCACCCTGTGCGCGTGTTGATGTCGGTGTT